>JAYWMS010000169.1:0-22679 GCA_035873215.1 Nitrospirota bacterium
TGCTGCCTTGAGAATAGCACCTACCTGTGGACCGGGTTGCATACCACTGTCTAGCAAATGACGGCCCAGGAGAAGGGGTTGAGGGCCAGCTTTACTCACGGTCAACTCTTGCGACAGCAATTGAATTTGATGCATGTTGTCAGGCAATTGTTTGGGAAGTGGGGGACGTCCACTACTATCCGCTTCAACGAGTCGACACAACATGTCTATGGTTTCTCCTGCTGCTGACAGTGACAAAGCCAGCCTTCTTACGTGACGGGCCGATCCCACAAAATCCAGATGCGTGAGGTGTTTGAGACAAAGGCCGGTGACCCGTTCCATATATTTTAAAGGTGCCCCAATGCATTGGAGAAAGTGTTCGTAGATCTCGTTCGTTTGTGCATGGCCTCGTGAATGCACGCCGGTTTCCGTCACTTCGGTCGTAGTCGGTTTTCCCAGGTCATGACATAACCCAGCAAGCACTAAGGTCGCTCGGTCTACCAAAGCGAGCTGATCCCGTTCACCAATGCGTGCAGCTTCATCCACGACGTGGAGGGTGTGTGTCCAAACATCCCCCTCAGGATGCCAACGTGGATCTTGTGGGCACCCTTTCAATGCAACCAACTCCGGATACGCCTGAATCCATTGGGTCTCCTGTAACCAATGAAGCCCACGCGAAGGTTTCGTCGATTGAGCGGCCCATTTGAACCACTCCGTCCAGATGCGTTCAGTGGCAAGCGTCTCGTATTCGTGGAATAAACCTTTGGCCAACTCCACCGTCTCGGGCGTTGGGTTCAAATTAAATCGCGCCACCAGTTGTTGCCCACGCAAGACACGGAGTGGATCTTCTCCAAACTTTGATGAGGTATGCCGAAGGATGCGGTTGTTTAAATCTTGTATTCCTCCGTAGGGATCAATTATTTCTTGGGTAATCGGATCAAAAGCCATGGCATTCATCGTGAAATCCCTGCGAAGAGCTGCCTCCTCCGGAGCCATATAGGGATCAGACTGAACCTCAAAGCCCCGATATCCTCTCCCAACTTTGAATTCACGACGTGGGATCGCCACGTCAATCGGTAATCCGTGGATTTTAATCACACCGAATGCTTCCCCTACTAGGCTGACAGAAAACTGTTCGGAAAGAATCTCCACGATCCGCGAAGGCTGAACGCCATACACTTCGACATCATAGTCTTTGGGTATGATTCCTAATATGGTGTCCCGCACGCATCCGCCTACAAGCAGCGCTCTGCCGCCTTCCATCGCCACCGCGCGAGAAATTGTCCCTAGTGCCTCTTGCACCCGAATATCTTGGATCTGAAGTTTCATTATTTTCGTAACCTTCTATCGAATTTTAGGCACAGCCACTGATCAAATGATCTGAGCAAATACTCTTTGCGCGTCCAGTGATTGTAGGCAGATTTGTGGAGAAAAAGAAGATACGGACTGGCCAAGATGTTTATGAGTTCAATTCACCGTGCTATAGAACACATCTAGCACCACCATTTATACTATAGGCAGACTAGACGCCCTAGTGAATCTCATTTGAAAAGGTATCATCCTTGAATTCTTCTTGGATTTTTTTACTCAACCATGGTTGGCAAACCAGCACAATGGAATGATAGCCCGTATAATCGCATTGAATAAAACTAACCCGGTCGGCTATCGGTTCATAGACGGCCTCATATGGAATAAAGCCACGCGCTTTGAGTAGTGCAGTAATATCGGATTCCATTAACCCGCCCTTCAACACAATCTCCCTGCTTACTTCCCGGTCACTTTCATCGAGGCTTTCCCATTCTGCCTGAAGACGTTGATGGTTGATGGCTCGATTGCCTGCGATCTGGGCAGTTAATTTATCTTTTTCACTCGATTCATTCTGGTTTTTGGCAGAACCATTCCTGGACGAATATTGGAAAATCCGGCTTCTTCTCTTATCGAAACAGACTAACAAGCCAAACAGACCAACCGACACACTCAGAATCAGGAGGGTGGACGGTTGAGAAGGTGCACTCAGCACCGCATACACTTTCACAGCCCACGCAGCAGATTCAGACACACTTTCCCGAACAAGATTCATCTTGCCGGTCCACTCGAGAGTCATTTTGGTCGCAGCCCAAAGTGCACCCAATCCACCGACCAGCTTAATGATTGTTATTCCCATGTTGTCAGTCCCGCATGCCCTATTACCTTTTTGAAAAATACCTTGGGAAAATATTCAATCTTCGATGGTTTTCTATCGGCGTTTCACTTTACCAAGTTAATTGGCCACACTCAGAAATGTTCCACCATGGATTTCTTTCAAAACATTCCGTGGTGATGAGTTCATCACACCTTGTCCAGCAGGAAAAACAAAACATGGTATGAGAATCGCTGGAAAGAAAGGACTGTGACTATGGTAACAAAGTTGGAGGTTAGGAGGTCCGCTGGGCCTTCACTTTCTGGAGGGTTAGGGAAAGGATTTCTCCCCAGGCTTCGCAATCAACCGATGAGGCTGCAGTCACATCAAATAGGACTTTTGAATAGAGGGATTTGTCTACCGACGAGAGACTCGAACGGACTTCGTGAGCAGTTGCCTGATCTATCTCACCTATAAAAGACAGGACAAGACTGCTCCCTTCGATTTTGGTCACAACACTCATAATCGCATTTTCACTAGACCGGCCCATTCCAGTACCACGCGACACCGATACAAACTTCTCAAAAATATGCCTTCACGACCCTTCATGCCTATTCCCCATTCGAGGCACATGTTTTTACCTATACCATATTCGCACTTTTGATCAGGAAGGCCTCTGTAACCGTCAAAGCATCAATTTAATTTTCATTAACGACGAAACTCATGTCATTCAAAGGGTGTAGTGGAAGTGTGCTTCCAATGCACGACTTGGAGTGTCTATTTCGAGAATAGCCCACTCATCTGGGTTTTCACATTGCCTGCCAGCATTTTATTGGCGTGCATATAGCAACCCACAAGCTTCAGAAAACCCGTCAATTCTCCCACGATCATAGGCGTTTGCTAATTGCTTGGACACCCAATCACTCCCTTCTTGACCCCCTCCGCCCACGACCCCCTGAGATAACATCATCTGCAGCGCCACATCCAGAAGTTGGTGCTTCCGAACTTCCATTTCCGCAGTAACAAGACTGGGTACAACTTCCAGCGCTCTTTTCTTGACCAATGCCTCTTGAAACTTGTCATAGCCCAGCGTGGCGACAGCCATTTCTCGGATCGTAGCCAATTCAACTTTGACGCGTGCCAGGTCTTTCATTAGCGACATAAACAATTCCCGGCGAGCTTCCTCCCACAAGGTTTTTTCCATCTTTTCCAGGATAACGCTTGGTGGAATAGTCTCATCTGTTTTTTCTCCATAGTTATCTCGAATTGGCCCATACCCACCAAACCGTAGACGCTCGTATGACTTCCTAGTTTCGGGATTGCCAAGGATTTCATAGGCCGCATTGATTTCACGGATTTTGGCTTCGGCCTTCTTTTCCCCCTGATTCACATCCGGATGAAATTGAAAGGCCAGCTTGCGATACGCTCGCTTGATTTCGTCATCCGTTGCCTTGGGTGAGACCTCAAGGACAGCATATAGATCTAGGCGTGGCATGAAACAACTTTAGCAGGATGTAATAAAATTCCGCCAGGGTGCGTTCTCTATAAGGTGATGAATCTTTGAGTGAAGGGTCCTGAATCATTCAAGGGAGTTTTTCCCACCCATTTTTGTTCATTACTCACCACACATTTCCCAATACTATGACAGCTTTGCTGGATGAGCGTTGGTCAATAATCTGCCTTGGTCCTCATTTTAATTGAGTCTACTGAACAACTGCTGCTTCTTAGACGCCTTGGAGGTTTTGACAGCCAAATCGTGGTGGTATTTTCGACGATTCGCCTCTTCACCATCCGGCCTTCAGAAGCACGCGTCCACTGGGCAATCTGTGCTCGTAACGAGTGAGCATTTCGAAAAGGCAAGACGTCATTTCAAACCTAGGAATGACCCGAGAGGAATCATATCGAGTACACGACCAAGGGAGCAAGGGATGCACTTAGGCCAATGAATTCGCTGCCTGCATGATACGAATCGGGGTGCTTGCCTACGAAAAATAAGGACTCAGGAGTTGAGCCATTGGAGATAAGTATTGCGAGGACGGGCGTTGGCAAGACCAGACTCAAAGGAGTTGGAGTTCATATCCTTTACCTTGCATACAGCGTCCCACTTCAAAACCCATGGTCACCGTTTGCAGTGACCAATTGTTGTATTGTTCCAAGGTCTGATCTTCGCGTGTCACATAGTCAATAATCGCATCGATCTCCGATTTACCAACTTTCATCCAGCTCCCCTGAACACAGGAGCCATAGGGATGGCACAATCGATCCGATCGACTTGATCCATAGTTGGGATATGCATACTTGTCCCAGATGTTTGATCCACACCCAGACAGGAATATTGTCCCCACTAGCATTGGACCGAGCCAAGACCGCAGCAACTTTTTTTTCCCTACCATTCAGCCTCTCCGATTCTTGTGTTCGTGTCCCTTGAACGTTTTCAGTCCTTGAAGTGAACTCTTCTCTCTTCGGCATCAAAGGACAGGAACAACAGAGGAACGGCGGTTTTCAAAACTTCAATTCACCATGGTAGGCTTGCATGTGTTTCTTCCTCCCAGAACTGAGACCATATGAATGTACGACCATTTGGCATCACAACTATCATTTCGGGAGGTCAAACGGGTGTAGATCGTGCCGCCTTGGATATCGGAATTCAGTTAGGCATTCCAATTGGAGGATGGTGTCCACAAGGACGGCTGGCTGAGGATGGGATTATTGATGCAAGGTACCCACTGCAAGAAACCCCGAGAATCAACCCAGCACAACGGACCACCTGGAATGTCAGAGATTCCGATAGCACATTAATTTTGACCTGGGGAGCCCCTACGGGAGGAACAGCGTTAACAATTCGAATGGCTAAACGATTCAAAAAACGGCACTTGATCTCAGATCTTGGAGATCGAAGGTGTTCTGAGTCCGCCATCAGTTGGATCTTCCAGCAGGCCGGACCCACTCTGAATATCGCAGGGCCGCGAGAAAGTTCACATCCTGGGATCTATGCCCTTGCCACCGACCTGTTGCTGGCAATCTTCACTGACCACCTAGATGGAAACAAAGATTAAGAAGGCTTACAGGATGTTGCAAGTGGTCAAACACACACTTACCAACCACCCTTTTCGGTGATGATTCGCCACCACGTCTGAAGTCAGAACACCGACTGCTGCCCTATGAATTGGTTCGGGAACGACGCGTTAACGGAGGACGCCCGGGTCCTCCAGGATGCCACGGACGGCTCCCTTTGCGTTCTCTCATCATCGCCCGTCGTTTCCGCAAGTGAATTTCGCAAAACCATTGACTGACGGCTTTGCGGGGGCAGTAAATACAAAGGCCCGCTTCCTTATGACGCGCCTGATATCGTTGCTGCCTAGTCATACAAAAAATGATAACAGTTTATTATCATTTTATTCAAACTATTCACACACCGAATCCTTTTGGTTACGACATTGGACAAGTTTTCGGCTGCTGTTTTCTGACATGCCAGACTTCTTAAGAATTTCTTAAGACAAATACGATAGACTAGGAACGGGGTCTTGGATACCATGATGCCGACTCACATGCATTGGACACACATCATTCACCTCATCCTATTTGCTGGTTTCTTTGGACCACTGTCTGGATCCCTTGCAGACTCATGGTCAGAGAAGTCGAACTTTCCTGAAGTTATCGTTCAGGACCTGAAACCGACCAGCGGACCTCCCCAAAACATACCGGTTCTCCCCATCGTCGACTTGCTGGCCAACCCGGATACTTACCATGAACAAATCATTCTGGTTCGCGGAACGGTAACGCGACTCGAACTCCACGTAGATGAATCAACTCTTTTTATTGATTACGTATTTTGGCTAAAGGACGGCAAACATCGCCTCCTTGTTTTCGGCCAACACGATCGAACGACGGGGGACATTCAAATGGTCACGGACGAGAGGGTCGAAGTGCTCGGTCTGTTTTGGAGGGAGCGATTCGTCGACGGGTATCGTTTGGAAAACAATCTTGAAGCACAACAGGTTCGGTTTTTTCCACCAGTCAATGCCGACCGGGCATGAGCTAACACTAAATACCCCTACAGCAAGTCGGCTACAAGAAAACCGTCATGAGACGTTAGGAAAGATAACTAGCTAAAATGTCAGCCGCTTGCTCAACCCCGGACTCCGGAGTTTCCACGGCTGGATGTGATAACTGACTCACCACATCTAAAGCCTTTTGCCAAGTTCCTTCAACAAAATCCTCTTTCGCCATTTCATAACCTCGTCCATATCGATGCAAATATTTCACCAAGCCGTCTTCATCGGCAAAATCAAATCGCCGGACATACACCACAGGCTTCCGATGGGCCACCGCTTCAATAATCGTGGCATAACCCGGCTTCGTAACCACACAATCTGCCACGGCAAAAATCTCATCGAAAGTTGCAGGAATATCAGACAGTGGACGAAGGTGGCCAGATCCGGCCGACACAGGAGAATCCACGAGAAACTGGTAGTTCGTCATGGTTTGTATCGCCTCAACTGGGAGAGCCTCAACAGGCACTCCCCCTAATGCGACAAGCACGAGGGGGACATGTGGCTTCCATCGAATTTTTTCACGAAGTGCCACATTAGGAGCTACCGGTGGTTGACCAATGGGGCCGACATCCGTGACGTTTTTAAACACGCCCATACCGAGGCTCGGCATCAGCCTAATAACATGACTCGCACATCGGTAGGATTCACGGATTAGATTAATCGTGGCCCCATGCTCAACGTTTCCTCGGTCGATATACACTTCCATGACTTCATCCCAGGTCAGCGAGGCCAAGGCGATAGAAGGGATATGGGCTTTCGCCCCGGCCTCCAGGGCAAGGTAGGAAATATTGGACAGAATAAGATCCGGAGTCCAGGAACGTATGATGGCAATCTCCCTGTTGATCCGCTCTTCCCAATTTTCATGAAACTCTTGATATGCGGACCAGGTTGCGGGAATGTTGATAGACAAAGGCCCTTGTTGAACACAGCCGCCACCTTGATCGAGTTCCAATCGTTTCCAGGGAATGGTCAAGCGGGGCTCAAAGAAACTGTCAGGGACTGTCGTCCCAAGAACCACGTTGAGATTAGGAATCCGACGCCCTAGCTCATTGAGGACTGGCACAGTTTGCGCCGCATGCCCGTAGCCATGTCCCGTGATTGCACACCAGATTACCGGCACGACATGATGCCTTTCACATATACAGCCCTATTACATCGACGACAGAGCTCCCTGGCCAATGAATGGGTAACGCTTGACGCTACTCGAAAAACGCGGTATTTCAATCTGTACCATGAGACTTCATGTATTGGCGTTTCAGCTTGTACGCTTCTTCCAGGCAACCGGGATCACACTCCTTCTAGGTCTCTTCACAACACATTGCACTCATCTCCCATCTGATTCCCTATCTTCAGACCCGTCGGCGGCTGGAATTTCCAACAAATCGCGGGAAGTGGAGAAGCAACTCACAGCAACATTGAGTGAAGCCAAGAAGCTCGGCCCTGGAAACCCGCTTCATCTCAGTACTATGTTTAGCCTGGCGACTTTTTACCGGGAACAAAAAATCTACACGGAGGCTGAAGCCCTATATCGGGAACTGTTAGCTATTAAGGAAGAAACCAGGGGCCCTAACCACCCCGATGTCGCATTTATCTTGGAGCAGTATGCCTCCCTCCTTCGAGAAACTAATCGCTCTCTTGAAGCCGAATGGTTTTCCCACCGGGCTGAATCGATCCGAGCCGGCCACGTAGCTCCTTAAGAACTTCGAAAATACCCCGAGCGGACTATCCTACCCGTTGAATAGCATGCATTCGGAAATTTTGAAATTGTCCGCCGACGGTGTCCCCTGGGAAAGTAATGGAACACCTCAATCCCTGAAGCGAAAGAAAAAAGGAATAAAAGTGTTTCTTTAACGCATTACTGATTATTTACCACGGATCACCAAACCCGCCTTGTTAAGATTAGTTGTTTTTGATCAATCCTTCTATTTCTCGATGACGATGTAAGTGAAATAGGCACGCTTGAGTGTAGTGAAAATTCGAATAATTCAACGGTCCCCCATACGTTCTTCTTGTGGTGAAAATTTCCGCCTTCGATAGGCATCTTTTTCCTGTCTCTTTCTCCTTTAGTTCAAGAACCTTCCCTAAGTATCAGTAAAGTGCATGAACCACCACACGTATCGTGTGGCATACGATTTGCGTACATGAGCTTAGGATACTTCTGCCTAAAGGAGACCACAATGAAAGCCAAGACCAAGACGAAAACACCCGCAAAGGCAGCACGACGACCGAAGAAAACTCCCCACACCGCGACTGCGGCTGCCACGCCTACACGAACCGTTCCTCGCTGTTCGCGTTGTGGTTCCCGAACCATCCGTCTCGAACAACTCAATCAAGAACTCCTTGCCGTGCTCACGGTCCATTGTCTCATTTGCGGACATCACTCCTTTATTGGCAAACCGGTGGTGCGTCTCATTCGAAAACCCGTTATTCCCGTCAATCCGGCGCTGCAAAAAGAACCCGCGAAAACCTAGCGTGACCACTGTTTCGTCGAACTTGTGTTCATGATGAGAGGTTACCCTCATCTCAATTCACCACACTTCCGCGCGAAAACTGATGGGGTGAATATCACTTTCATCGAGGCCTCGCACCAATTGGTTACGAACATCAGCGCTTCCACAGACCCGAATATGCCAATCACTCAAATCCGGGACAAGGGCTTGGAGCGGACTCAGATCGATTCGCGACTCCGGACCTGCGGATTGAGTCACTCGGATGATGCGTCCTGTTGGTCCAGTCCATCCCTCCGACCATTTCCGGGTGCATACCGGAATGTATTGAACATGTTCAGGGAATGCCTGTGCCAATTCCTGCAGCTCTCGGTGTTCCATGAGAAAGTCCGGACTTCGCACACTGACGATCAACATCACTTGCACACCCTGACCATTGGCCGTTTTTCCAAAGTGAAGCCGCTGCATGTAACGAATATAAGCAAGAAACGGCGTGACTCCTGTCGAGAACGCCAATGCCAAGATCCTCATGGAAGGCCAGGCATCATCGGACTCAAGCCGAAGATTATTTCGTTCAATGTTTTGACTATTTTCATACACAACCAGTTCCGACAACTCGTCAATCAAATCCACCCGTATGTCAACCGTTCCGCCCCTGCTATGGAGGCGATCTATTTCGGCCGTTTGCCACCAAGTGGACGTGTCAGCTTTCTCGTTCTCTGATCGATTGATAATGGTCTCTAACACCCCCGATACTCTACCGGACTCATTCGAACGGGTGTACATTCGACGCCGCACCTTTCCGGTTCGTAAACCAAAAGGGCGAACCAAAAAGGCCGTCCCTGGTCGCATACGATCATGAATGGGATACAGGGTTCCATCTACTTCATGGGTTGGGGGCAGACACAATGTTATCTTCCGCAACTCACCCGCCACATAGGTCGACACGTTGGATATTGTGGCAGGAACAAAGACATGGCGGCGTGTCTTCATTAAGGACCCCCCTTTACCTGGAACGGTTAGTAACCACCGTTCACAATAATCTGCATCTATGGCTCACCCATTGCACCCGGGGCAACATCCTCGCTCCCGTTTTTGCTTGTTGGCCTGAGTTGAAAAGCGTATGATAAGAGTATTGTACTGTCTAACTTTTCTCAAAGGCACACTTCACCATGCCTGAGTCACCAGAAATTAGAAATGCATTGTTCAATGTGGGAAAAGTCACCAACACCCAGCCCCCTCGAACTTCGTCCATCGCACGCTCAGAACATCCACAGCATTCCCCCGCCAAAGATACTGTCAACCTCTCACCGACCAGCCAAGAACTGGAATCCGTTTTAGAAGACATTTCCCATCTGCCGGAGATTCGAAAAGACCGCGTGGAACAGATACGGCAAGCGCTCAACGCAGGTACCTACCATGTTTCTTCAGACCAGATCGCTGATAGGATCATTCAAGAAACAGTACGGAATTCGGCACTTCTTCCAGACTAACGTACGATTGATACAAGCGTAGGGGAAGCAATAAGTCGGCTCCCTCTTTATTGGTCCCGGATAACTCATGTGTTCCAAACGGGCATGTACTTTCTCCCGGCCGTACCAGGGAGCAATAGTGGGAGCACCGAACTAAATGAATATGACAAGTCCTCAACCATTATCACGCATTGACCAACGCCTTCCTCCTATTGAAAAATTTTTCCAAACGACCGAAAAGGTGGAGAATATGTATCAAACCTCCCATGCGACCATAACTCCCAGTATCAATACGGTCTGGCTGAGTTTTGATGGAAAAACAAATGAAGGCATTCTCCGTTGCCATTTATTAGGCTTGGCATCTGATCACGCGCTTGTCTGCGGACTGCCGAATCCGCAGCATTGGGGAAAACTTGAGCAAGGATTGCTCTGTCGGGGCCATACGATCATTGATGGTGAAACGTATCAGTTTGAAACGACGGTAAGGGAAGTCTTGCCTCAGCAACCTGCTCTCATCTTAAATCCTCCGCACAAGATCACGAAGCGACCTCCGCGACATCATCCTCGAGTTCCTGTGGAAATTCCGGGAACTGTTCGGCCAACCGCACAAGATGGGCATGTCATGGCCGTGCTTCCAGCGATGATGAGCGACCTGTGTCCCACCGGTTGCCAACTCGTCGTTTCAGAGACAACATGGCCTAGCTTGGCGACACTTTCGGTCATGATTAGTTGTCGTCTTCCAGGATTGACCCATACCTCGAAATTTCAGGGTCGTGTGGAATGGCTCGAACCAACTCCGGAATTACACATGGGCATCCAGTTCCAATTTTCATCGCTATCCGATGTTGCGTGTAAAGACCTGGAAAAATGGTTTCGCTCACAGCGTGCCAAGTTGATTAATACCGTGGCCTAACTTCAGCCTCACGAAGTTGCCCTCCCCCTCCCCTGACTGAATCCGCTTGTCAGGCACATAGATACGGCAATATCCTCATGCTGACCCTCTTGCAGGTGCAATTCAAATTCCTCTAGAATTACTCATTCTAATAGGTCCTTATGTGGACCTGGTTTTTGGAAGTTAGTTCTTACCACATTGAGACCACCACGTTATTTTGAGTCCGGGTTCTGGAAGCCGGTAATCTTTCAGAGGGATCATGGCCATGAAAGAAACCATTAATAATCGACACATTATTGAAATTAAGGAATTGATTACGCCACGGCAGGTTAAAGAAAGGTTGCCGATTTCGGACACAGCCGAATCCCTGGTCATCCAAACCCGTCAAGCTATTCAGGACATACTCTACGGTCGCGATCAACATCGCATGTTGGTCATCGTCGGCCCTTGCTCTATTCATGACACGGACGCGGCGTATTCCTACGCTGAATCTCTGAAGCGAGTCGCCAATACCACGCAGGATCATCTACTGATCATCATGCGGACATATTTTGAAAAACCACGGACGACTGTCGGATGGAAGGGTTTAATAAACGACCCACACCTGGATGGCTCCTGCGATATAGCCGCCGGCATTGAACTCGCAAGGACCACGCTAGAGAATATCAACGACATGGGCATTCCCTGTGGTTCGGAACTCTTGGATCCGGTTACACCTCAATATATCTCCGATCTTCTGAGTTGGGTGGCAATCGGGGCACGCACAACGGAAAGCCAAACACATCGTGAGATGGCCAGTGGCTTATCCATGCCCATTGGATTCAAGAATGGGACAGATGGCAGCCTTCAAGTGGCCCTCAACGCGATGATCGCAGCTCGCGAGCCACATAGTTTTGTCGGAATCAATGTCGATGGGGTCACCTCCATCATCAAAACCAACGGCAATCCGGATCGCCACATTGTTTTGCGCGGAGGCGGTGGCAAAGGAAATTACGGCACAGAAGATATCGCGCGCGCCTTCAATGGATTGGATGAAAAAATTGCCAGACCCATTATGGTCGATTGCTCGCACGGTAATTCCGACAAAGATCATACACGACAAATTCCCGTGGCCCGATCCGTATTGAAACTCTTTTGCCAAGGACAAAATTCCATTCTTGGGCTTCTATTGGAAAGCAACCTTAAGGCCGGAAAGCAATCCTGGGGGAAAGATAAGCCGCTGGAGTTTGGCATGTCGATTACAGATGCCTGCATCGGATGGCAAGAAACTGAAGCATTACTCCACGAACTGGCCAACACACTCGCGAAGGAATCTCCGGGAAAAACGATTCCACAACCATAAGTAGGGCCTCACGAGTTCGAATGACATTCCTGAACCTGTGCACCATTCAACATGGCTGCCATACCAACTATCTCGTGAATGGGCACCTCCACTTCGCCCACGATAACCATTGCGATGGTCACGGGAAAGTGACTGTTTCATAACTCAGCCAACTTCCAACTTACTTTCAAGCCAGACCTGAGACAAATTCAATTGAGGTGGATGTGTGCCGCCATTCCCATTGATTCCTCTCTTGAAACCTCAAATCTATGTTGCAAGCAGCAAAAGATTCCTAACGACACGTCGTTGGTTTTGTGCAGTAGCTATCGGCAAAATCGTATCAATGAGGTGGGGTGCGGTGACGACGCCAAATAGGAATGATCATTGAAAGGAGGAGTCCGAAGAAATAGAGGGTCAAAACAGCAACAATGAATACCGCCAGGAGGGGAAGGGCTTGTCCAGCATTAATCAGCTGAAGAAGCCAATCAAACCACGCACCCAAATCATGGGGAATCAGATTCAACATGATGCATCATACAATCGAACTACCAGGAGCCCATTTCCCGTTCAGGAAAACTTTTCCTGAAATGACAAATAAGACAGCGTTTGAGTAAAAAAAGATGGAAACTCGACCCAAGATGGGCGACTCGAGATAAGTCTACCGCTTCGTGCGGTTATTGAGGAGGAGAAACCGAAACGGACGAAACGTCGACTTCTTCTCTAAATTCTCCAGACCCATCATCGTGGCAGCCATGGCAATGACAAAGTGACCGGTTTAAAAATCCACCCCAGGCAATTATCGACGCACCAAGCAAATCGCCCGTAATTTCTAAAGACGAGCCTTGTTCGACAAATATTCGAACAGCCAGCAAAATAAAAAAACCGGTTACTGTCAACATCGCCGGCCGACGATCCCCATGGACCGGATAGGTGGCTAACACTCCAAACCCGGCAATCACCACAATAATTCCCAAAAACACCCATTCAAAGGAATGGGAAAACAGTGTCCCAAATATACTTTCAAGCGCTCCCCCATGTTGCGCCGCTAATAAGGGAAGCGCCAATAACACCAGCGGCGTCAAGGCGCAATGCACTGCGCACACTAACGAAATCATTGAACCCGCCTTAGAGAGTCTCACGCCCAACGTTTTCATGCATATCCTATTTCATATGGTCTACTGACATTTTGGACACCAACCACTGAACTCCAAAGAATGATCACCCACCACAAAGCGAGTTTCCTGTTCAATAAACGCTGTAAGTTTTTTGAGCGGGCACAACAGCAAATCCACGATCCGACCGCAACTTTTACACCGAATATGGTGATGATGCTCGCGGCCTTCCTTGATTTCATAACGGAATTGCCCTTCTTGATGCAGCTCCAATTGGGTCACAAGACCCAGTTCCTTTAATGTCGTTAAGTTGCGATAGACTGTGACCAGATCTATTGCCACATTCTGCGCCTGTAATTGGCCATACAGCTCAGTTGGACTCAAAGGGTACTTGGCCCCTTCAAGTACCGACAAGACCGCTTGACGAGTGCGCGTGACACGCTTCCCAGCCGCTCGAATCTCATCTTTGAGCTTTGTTTTCAACGCCCACTCCCAAGAAATAAGAATGCCCAAACAATTGAGAAACTTCCTTACTGCAAGTGTATTGCAAATAACATAACGGCGTGAGAAAAGTCAATCGGAAAGGGATTCCACTCCCATCCTGCTGACCACATCTGAAGACATTTTCGCAAAATTCATCCCAGATAAGGTATGTTCAGACTTTAGTCTACTGAAGATTTTCTTCATGAGACCCCATAGCAACCCACTTCAAAACATAAGGGTAAAACCTCACTTTTCACCTTATTTCAAACCAATGGTTGTAAGCTTGTTAAGCCTAGTTCTGACTACTCCATGCACCTGGTCTAGACCCCGGATCAGTAGATCAATTCCTTGCGCCTGATTATTCAGAAAAAATAGGGATTTCTAATTGGGACTTGCACTCCAGCAATTGGATGCCATTGTGGCTAGGTTAATCATGATCAGTCTTGGAATTTATGCACTGCCTGTCTTTCATTGGTTATGCCGATACGGGTACAAGGAATTCGAAATCCCCATACCTCCGAATTTTAGAAAAAACTAGCAGCTTATTTTCTTATTCCTTTCTGGGCTAAAGCTTATTCTTGTGGCTTTGTTCCAAAAGTTGCTAGGAATCGATGAGGATACTGGCCCTGAAAAAAACAACTGAATATACCGCAGGCCACCGAATCTTCCTCTCATCACCACCCTTCCAGGCGGGAATGTCCTGGCCAATAGTACTCTATTTCAAAAATTTGGCTAACAACAGTCTTTGAGAACATCTGTCCTTCTTGATACCAGCCGGATGTTTCCTCAATTTGATCACGGACACTGGTTGCTAAAGCAGCCCTTCAGCTATTGCTGATTGCCACAAGATTCTGCCTGTCGCCACTTGCCTTAACCTCTTGCATGAAGTTTACTATCTAGGCATTCGAAAAATTGAACTTTCTTCTCATTTTATTCACATTGGGTACCGATACATTAGTAGAATGAAGGCATCTTCACCCAAAAAAGAATTTCTCGATTTTGATGGATGTCTGACTATCTTTTTTTATTAACACTATGTTAGGGTACACGCCACTTCGTCGTCTAGGGCTCAGCGGTGAAGGGATAGTAAACAGAGCCTGAATAACCGATATTGTTTTGTATTGTTTTGCTAGGGTGCCATTGCTCGGAAGTCTGACCACAGTCGCTTCAGTTTTTGCGTCGGGGGACCATACCT
The DNA here is from genome assembly GCA_035873215.1 of Nitrospirota bacterium. Lineage (GTDB taxonomy): Bacteria > Nitrospirota > Nitrospiria > Nitrospirales > UBA8639 > JAYWMS01. Next base: position 15,076 of record JAYWMS010000169.1, read on the forward strand.
TCCAATTCGTGTTCACTTCTCCAATTCAAGACAATGTCAAACCGTTAAAGGAGGACCCCCATGGGTTCAAAAATTTATGTCGGTGGTTTGCCATTTGCAACAACTGAAGCCGAACTAGAAGCCTTGTTTGCCGAACATGGCACAGTTCAATCGGCACGAGTAATCACTGACAAATACACTGGTCAGTCACGTGGATTTGCCTTTGTGGAAATGTCAACGCCAGAGGAAGCCCAAACAGCCATTAACGCCCTCAATGGAACAGAAATGGGGGGACGGACATTGACAGTGAATGAAGCCAAGCCTATGACGCCTCGCTCCGGAGGAGGTGGAGGTGGAGGTGGATTTGGTGGTGGTGGTGGTCGGGATGGCGGCCGTGGTCGCGGTCGTTTCTAACTGAACACCTGATATTTTAGATCATCAGTGGTGGAGCCGGAACTTGCTTCTGGCTCCTACCTTTCCTTCAATCGGGAATAGCCTATCGATGCAGTCCACGATCTCCCCAACAACCTTGCCTGCCCTGTCAGACCGTGGTTTTGATTACGGTAAAATCTTTTTATTCAGTCTGATGGCCGGAGGTGCGCTAATTGGCGTGCCTACATACGCATACTTTTTTGATTACTCCTGGCTAGACTGGACCATGTTCGGTCTCCTGTATATTTTCACGGGGTTGGGGATCACGGTCGGCTATCATCGGATGATTACGCATCGAAGTTTTGCCTGTCCAAACTGGGTCAAAGGGGCGATTTTAATCGCTGGCGGTTGGGCAGTCGAGAATTCGGCATTGAAATGGGCGGGTGATCACCTCCGCCATCATGCCCAATGCGACAAAGAAGAAGATCCCTATAATGCCAAGCGCGGGTTCTGGTACAGTCATTGCGGCTGGATGTTCTTGAAAGACCCCTATAGTGATCCCAAGTTTGCCTCACGCCTGTTGCAAGATCCGGTGGTAATGTGGCAAGACCGATACTACCTACCAATTGTCCTTTCAGGATTGGCTGTCCCCTTTCTTGTCGGATTCATAGCCAATGGTTGGATCGGAGGCTTGGGGTGTTTTCTCTTGGCAGGATTTGGCCGTATCTTTTTTGTTTTAAACTCTACATTTTGTATCAACTCAGTGTGTCACATCTGGGGCAAGCAACCGCATGGTCAAGCGGATTCAAGTCGAAATAGCTGGTGGGTTTCACTTCTCACATTTGGTGAAGGCTATCATAACTATCACCACATGTATCCCAGCGATTACCGCAATGGGGTCAAGTGGTTTAATGTCGATCCTTCCAAGTGGTTGATTTATTCCCTCTCGTTGCTTGGTTTAGCCTCTTCCCTTCGCCGATCGTCTGGTTCCACTAGTTCCAGGTAAGAACTACAGGCCGCGCACCAAAGCAAGTTTCCCAGCAGGATGGATCCTCCAACCGTATTTTTTCATGCCCTCCTCCTTATCTTGTGCCCTTATAACATAGCCTTTTCTCTTTAATTTGTATTATTCGGGATAGTAGCTAACTGATGTTATGCACAGACTGGAAATGAAGTTGACGCGAAATAACCCTATGCCAGCGGCGCGTGAGAATCGAGGAATAGTTGAATCCAGTCCCAATAGTCCTGCCCCGCCATCGGCACGATGTTATTGTGATCAGCACCTTGAACGGATTTCCACTCCTTGAGCGAACGACTTTGTTCAAAAAGTTTCCGGCCCAACTCCTGCGGTACAATGTGATCATTAGTACCATGGATAAAGAGCAAAGGAGCGTTAACGTTCTGAATCTTGCCGATAGAATTAAATGGCTGCCCCGTGACCCACGAGAGCCAAGATAGACCCATGACACGAGCCAGATCCCGCCCTGAGGAGAAGGGCGTAACCAGAACCAGACCGGCCACAGAGTTACCTTGAGCAAGTTCGATGGCAACTGCAGAACCGATTGATCGGCCTAGGATAATCGTCCGTTCTAAGGAAAACCCCAGGTTAGATTGCAGGTAATGCAAGGCCGATTGGCCATCCAAGTACAGGCCGGCTTCACTGGGAGAACCATTGCTTTTGCCATAGCCTCGATAGCTCAAAATAAACACATTAGTACCCAAATGAGCCAGTCGTAGGGCATCGGCAAGACGCATGGACGCATTTCCTGCATTGCCATGAAGATACAACAATACGCGATCGGTATCAGGTCGTGGAATATAAAACCCCTGTAACTGTATCCCGTCACTGGCATCAAAAAAAATTTCTTGAATGGTTGGGTCAACAAGGTGCGGATCCATGAAATTCCCAGGTTCGGGATGGAAGGCAAAGAAATTGACGAGCCAGTTAAAGAAACCAATAGAACTTAGAATAAGAAATCCTGCCTTACCAAACATGGGTGACCAGAAGCCTTAGCACAGGTTGCGGAATCAGGCACTTACCATAAACACGCCTAAACCATCTTCTATCAGAACATTTGGGCATGGGTGTTTATTACAATGCTAGTGGGCCTAGAAATGAATGCGCACCGTCAGTTCCCCATCAACAGGCTCATCCTCTTTCAATCAAGGAACGATGGGCAGTCAAGTAAACCATTGGACAAGAACCTATCGGAACAAGGACCAAGAATTAAAACTTTTGCAAACCTTTTATTATTACAATTTCCACTCCGTCAGGATTGGAATTATATTCCTTCCTCAAACTGTCTATGTACAAACCGATAATATAGGAGACATATCATTTGAAGATATTTGGCTTTTACCCAAAATAGATCCCTATGGAAACAAATTCTAACAGCGGACTCATTATTCGTGTCGCACTTGTGTTTGGCATCATGGTAGCTGCTATTGGCTACGGCATTAATTACCTTCAATCCCAAGGCCTGCCTCAGGATCAACTCGCCCAAGCCAAAAACCAACTCGAGCCTTCGGGCATCCTGGACAATTTATTCCAGTCGAAGCCTCCTTCATCCACAGATCCATCCAGCGGAGACGACATTATCATTCCGCTCACACGGAAAGGGCGTTCTTTATACGTACAAGTTGAACTGAACGATTATCGCGAGGCAACACTCTTAGTAGACACCGGGGCCTCAGAAGTCGCATTGACCCCTGATGTAGCATTTGAATTGGGCCTGATCGACGGAGACACCCCAGAAGCAATGTATATGACAGCGAATGGGCAAGTCTCGTCTTACGTGACTACGATTGAATCCATCCGATTGGGAGACGCAGTTCAATATGACGTTCCCACATCAATCAGTAAGAACAACGCCCTAACCGGATTTGGAGATGGGCTATTGGGAATGAGCTTTTTTGAACACTATATCGTCTTCGTTGACAGCGCCAAAGAAGAATTACATCTCCGTCTCCGTGACAGCTGAGCGCTCAATCATTTACCATTCTTCATCTTGATTACCTACCTGCTTGAACAGGGCAATCACACTGGTTCCAGTTGAATCGTGAAATGTCGCAAAATTGGAGCTTGTTGCACTACACGAAAGCCTCGAAGCTTGCGACGTTCCTGAAAGACAAGTTCTGCCACTTCGATCACATAATCTACATGACTTTGCGTATAGGATCGACGCGGCAATGCCAGCCGCACGAGATCACGCTCTGCCGGAATTTCTTTTCCATCTTCACTAGACCCAAACATCGCATTACCGACCTCAACAGTTCGAATACCACCATATTCATAGAATGCCGAACACAGACTTTGCCCAGGAAAATGTTCTGGTGGGATATGCGACAGTAACGCACGTGCATCAATATACACAGCATGGCCCCCAGGAGGTTCCATGACAGGATACCCAATGTTAATCAGTCGTTCAGCAAGATACTGCACGGACCGAATGCGATACATAAGATAATCTTCATCCAACACCTCACGAAGCCCTTGGGCAATAGCCTCTAAATCTCTCCCCGCCAAGCCGCCGTATGTCGGAAATCCCTCCGTCAAGATGAGCAGATTGCGTGCTTCCTGGGCCAGATCTTCATTATTGAACCCTAGAAAACCTCCCATGTTGACCAGACCATCTTTTTTTGCACTCATCGTGCAACCGTCCGTCAACCGAAACATCTCCTTGGCAATCGCTTCAGGCGTACGATCTTGATACTCTGGTTCCCGTAATTTAATGAAGTAGGCGTTCTCGGCAAAACGACAGGCATCTAAAAACAGCGGCACACCGTATTGTTGACATAGAGCTTTAGTCTCACGAATATTTGCCAGCGAGACAGGCTGGCCTCCCCCAGAATTATTCGTAACCGTAATCATGCATAGGGGAATCTGACCAGGCTTGGCCTCTTTAAGCACGTGCTCTAACCTGACAAGATCCATATTTCCCTTAAAGGGGTGCCTACTTTGTAGTTGGATCCCTTCTGGGATAACCAGATCCATTGCCGTGGCGCCACTGTATTCAATGTTGGCACGGGTCGTATCGAAATGGGTATTGTTTGGAATGATTTTACCTTCCCCTCCTACGATCGAAAACAAGATTTTCTCAGCCGCACGTCCTTGATGCGTGGGCACCACTTGGGTATAGCCCGTAAGCGCTTTCACCACTTCCTCAAACCGAAAGAAACTCTGAGACCCAGCATAGGCATTATCGCCTCGCATCATCCCCGCCCACTGCTCAGATGACATCGCTGCCGTTCCACTATCCGTAAGCAGATCAATCAACACGTCCCTGGCCTGTATATTGAACATATTAAAATGCGCTTGCTGAAGTACCATTCGCCGTTCGTCCTGTGTCGTTAGACGAATAGGCTCGACTACTTTTATTTTAAACGGCTCGATAATGGTCTTAAAACGAGGTGACCTAGAATCCATACCATTTCCTCACATAGATCGTATCTTCCGACTCTGCAGGAATCTTGCACGAGTCGACCCATTTGACTAAGGTGGCCCTCAGAAATTGATAGACGCACCCATCGGTAATCCTACACCGATAAACCCGTGGCCGCCAATGAATAATCCGCCCCAAACACAAGCCTTCCAGGTTTCACTCAAAACACCTGCCGGGAACCTCGAGGCTTCGATATCTGCCCCGACTCAGGTCATTCCTATCTCAGATATTGTCCCACTTCTACGATCATTCGGCGAACGAGCCATGGGGATGGAGGAAGGAAAACACACATCGATCGGAGTAACGATCTCCTGTCAAAAATGATGCACCGCCTGTTGTCGCATGCTTGTGCCAGTCTCTCCCCCCGAAGCCTTTTCCCTGAAGCGGGCCATCTCTCGGTTATCGGAAGTCCAACAAACTCACATCCAAGCCCGTATCACCGACACGCAAGCCAAACTGAATGAAGCAGGCCTGTTGGGCCGGCTCGTGCAGTTATCTGAGACACCGAAACAGCTATCCGACGAAAATATTGAACCAATTAATCAAGCCTATTATGCTCAACGCCTTCCCTGCCCGTTTCTTGAGAACGAGGTCTGCTCCATCTATGAAGACCGGCCGGCTGCCTTCCGAGAACTCCTTGTGACTTCCCCAGCAGAGCTGTGTCAGGATTTGGTGACCAACCCCATACAGTCATTACCAGTTCATCTTCGCATGGGAACGGTTCTGGGTTTACTTTGGAAGGAATTGGCAGATGGCCCCGTACGTCTCATACCGCTTCCCCTAGCCTTGGAATGGGCCGAACGTCACCAATCTGAAAACACCGATACCTGGACTGGCATCCAGCTCCTAGAAAAAGGGGTGAATTATATGTGGGAATTTCTAAACCACAATGCTGACGACGCTCCGTCATGACACCTAAGAAATACCAATGTCGGCAACAGGACGATATATTCTATGAGCAGTTCAGCCTTCAGAACGATCCCTATACAAAATCCAGGGAAGTTGGCCTGAACTCCGGTTAGTTACCCACTCCTAACCACCCAGCAACAAGTCCCTTTCAGGAGCCCAGGCAGTAGCATCCTTGACAATCCAACAAGCCCGCATGGTACAAATACAGGCCTTTTCACGCACGAACTCAAACAGGACACGATCAAAGTCATGAAATTTTTTCTGTATTCGGAAAACCTGAATCCCACCCAACTCAAGCGACGAGCCCCAGAACATCAATTCCTTTTCAAGGCTTATCTCCCCGACCATACAATCCAATTCCCGCGTTTTTCATCACAATGGCGATGTGGAATTGCGAGCATCGCGCCGTCTCAGGGAGAACGTGTATGGGGCGTCGTATTTGAAATCACCGAGGAAGATTTGAAAATCCTGGATAAGTTCGAGGACGAAGTCCCTGAAGGTGCATATCGCCACCTCGAAGCCACGGTCATCACCGAGGATGACCAACGCGAACTCGTAAAGACTCATGTATCTAATCCCATCGGAAAATTCAAAATCAAAGACCATTATTTGGAATTTGTTTTCAAGGGCATTCAGCATTGGAAACTGCCAGATGAATGCCGCGAGATGTGGGAATTGTTTCGAGCAAATAAATAGGTTTTAGGCTGAGAAGTTATTCTCCCATACAGGGGATCCCAAGCGGAATAGGTTTTCCATCCATTAGGGCTTAATGCCCCTCACAATCTACTGACAATTTTCACGAAAGGAGCGGCTCCATGCCGAAACCAAAATATCATATCGTCGTGTGCACCAACACTCGTCCACCAGGTCACCCTAAACCCTCTTGCGGTGGAGCAGGTTCCCAAGATATTTTAATGGCCCTGAATATGGGACTCATGGAACGTGGCGTTACACCAGGAGAAGTCTTAGTAACCGGCACGACATGTCTGGGTCCATGCGAACAGGGTCCTACTGTCGTGGTATACCCCGAGGGCACATGGTACTCACAAGTCAAGGATTCGGACGTTGCCGTTATTTTGGACGAACATATAAAAAATGGGACTCCCGCTCAACAACTGAATCCCGACGCCGTTTGGAGTTGACTCAGATTCAACCCTTACGAACGACCACAATGCCTAAACATTCCCACCCGGCCCCTAAGTCTGGACCTGAATCAACACATGGCCCTTCTGCAGCTGCTGAACATAAAGCACGAGGGCCCGCCTCAATCGGGTGCGGTGTCATCACTTGCAGTGATACCCGAACGCCTGAGACCGACAAAAGCGGTCAACTCATTCAGGAATTGCTCAGACAACAAGGACATCATGTTCCTATGTATGCGGTCGTGAAGGATGAACCTGAGGAAGTAAGAAAGTTGCTGGAAAGTCTGGGACAGAATACGCAGGTGAGTGCTATCATCATCAATGGTGGAACCGGCATTTCCCAGCGAGACTCCACGTTTGAAGCGATTGATGGGTTACTTGAAAAACGACTGAGTGGCTTTGGAGAAATCTTTCGATACTTAAGTTACAAAGACATTGGATCATCAGCCATACTGAGTCGAGCCACATCAGGACTGTATAAAGGAAAAGTTGTGTTCTCGATTCCCGGTTCCAGTGGGGCAGTTCGATTAGCCATGGAGCAACTGATCCTCCCCGAGCTGCCTCACATCGTCGGCGAAATGCACAAGTAACCTCGCCCAACTTTATTGACGGATTTCCCCTTATAAGACTCTTTAATTCCGACGCGACCCGTCGTACACCTTGAATCCCGAGTTGAAGTTCTGATTGACCATTCACTCCTAATCTTGGACTAAGAACTTCAGACTCTAAACTCTGAACCCTAGACTTTAGACTCTGGACT
>JAYWMS010000509.1:0-2298 GCA_035873215.1 Nitrospirota bacterium
ACACAACGTAGCCTTATTCATAAGGTAGCCACCTGACCAAAATCCGCCACCCAGAGCCAAGCCCTTCTCTAGAATGAGCGTGCGAAATCCCATAGCAGCCAGATCGCGTCCACATACTAGCCCGGACGGACCTGCTCCTACAATGATGACATCGCTTTCAATCAGTTGATCAAATTCTTTATAGAATTCTCTGGCAATATGTCGAGTAACATCGCGCTCTCGAAGAGGCGCGGGATACTGTCTATCCATGAGCTGACTCCTAAGAATATATTTTTCCGCCTGTTTTTCTAAACTCCTCGGATTTCTCCTTCATGCCGACGTGAAGGGCTTCCTGTTCATCAACCTTGAGCTGCTCGGCATAATCCCGAACATCCTGGGTTATTTTCATTGAGCAAAAATGAGGGCCGCACATAGAACAAAAGTGCGCGCCTTTTGCGGCTTGATCCGGGAGCGTCTCATCATGAAATTCCATCGCAGTGTCAGGATCCAAGGACAGGTTGAATTGATCCTCCCACCGAAATTCAAACCGAGCCTGCGAAAGCGCATTGTCCCGCTGCTGTGCACCGGGGTGCCCTTTTGCCAAATCAGCGGCATGGGCAGCAATCTTATAGGTGATGACACCTGTTTTAACGTCTTCTTTGTCCGGCAGTCCCAAGTGTTCTTTTGGGGTCACATAACAGAGCATGGCACAGCCAAACCATCCGATCATCGCCGCGCCGATCCCGGACGTAATATGATCATACCCAGGAGCGATATCCGTCGTGAGAGGCCCAAGGGTATAAAACGGGGCTTCATGGCATGCCTTGAGTTGTCGTTCCATGTTTTCTTGAATCATATGCATCGGCACGTGCCCCGGACCTTCAATCATAACTTGTACATCATGATCCCATGCAAGTGTCGTCAGTTCACCCAAGGTTTCGAGTTCGGCAAACTGGGCTTCATCATTGGCATCCGCAATGGATCCCGGTCGAAGGCCGTCACCTAAACTAAACGAAACATCATAGGCCTTCATGATTTCGCAGATGTCCTCAAAATGGGTGTACGTAAAGTTTTCCTGATGATGGGCCAAGCACCATTTGGCATGAATGGAACCACCCCGTGACACAATCCCCGTCATGCGGTTGGCCGTGAGCGGAACATAGGCCAGTCGAACACCAGCATGAATCGTGAAATAGTCCACGCCTTGCTCGGCTTGTTCAATCAAAGTGTCTCGGAAGATATCCCACGTAAGGTCCTCGGCTTTGCCACCGACCTTTTCCAACGCCTGATAAATGGGAACGGTACCGATAGGTACTGGGGAGTTGCGGATAATCCATTCCCGCGTCTCATGAATGTTCTTTCCTGTCGAAAGATCCATGACCGTGTCGGAGCCCCAACGAATGGACCAAATCATCTTTTCGACCTCTTCTTCGATCGAAGAGGCGACGGCTGAATTCCCAATATTGGCGTTGATTTTAACCAGAAAATTTCGCCCAATGATCATAGGTTCAATTTCAGGATGATTGATATTACTCGGGATGATGGCTCGCCCGCGGGCCACTTCCTCTCGGACAAACTCCGGGGTCATTTGCTGCGGAATCGCGGCTCCCCAGGATTGACCAGGGTGTTGGCTGACGCCACGCGTCTCTCCCTGAGAAGCGGAGGCCCTAGCTTCTTCCCTCCGCTGATTCTCCCGAATCGCAATAAACTCCATTTCTGGGGTAATGAGGCCTTTGCGGGCGTAATGCAATTGCGAAACATTCTTTCCAGCTTTCGCCCGTAATGGTTTTCTGATGTGTGCAAAGCGAAGAGACTTAAGAGCAGGATCCTGGGCACGGAGCCGCCCAAACTCTGACGTGACGGCCGGCAATTCCTCGACATCACCTCGACTCAGGATCCAGTCCCGGCGCAAGGGATCCAGACCCTTGCGGATATCAATGTGAACCAAAGGATCGGTATAGGGGCCCGTCGTGTCATAGACCAAAATTGAAGAAGGAGTTGTGGCCGAAGACCCATTGCCGTTCTTCGGGGCAGTCAGCGTAATTTCTCGCATTGGAACGGCAACGCCCGGTTGGGTGCCTTTGATAAACACTTTTGTGGAGGCGGGCAACGGCTGTGTAGTCAGTTCCCCTGTAGTTGCAGAAACGTGGCCATTGCCATTAGCCGAAGAAGCCGGTGATGTATTGCCATTCGAGACAGGGACTTGAGGGAGTTCCGAATGGTTCATAGTGAAATCCTTTCGTTAGATCGAATGAAATCAGGTGCAAGCAACAGAGGTAACCGGTTATCAGACCGTCAACCATAATTCTGTGCCACGTC
>JAYWMS010000513.1:0-2104 GCA_035873215.1 Nitrospirota bacterium
GCCTTTTTTATTTACATGCGTATGTGGGTTGTTTGTCAGTTCATTTTCCCACCTTGCGTTCCTAACTTGACCCTCGTTAAGATCCGTCGTTTATCATGCATGGGAATGTTGAAAAAAGCCGCCAGCGGCGTTCTCCCCAATTTGCCGTGCTCACGTACTGAGAGTACGCTCCGCGCGTCAAACTGGCTGCGGCCTTGCTGAACGGACATTTTTGACCATTCCCGTCGGCTGCCGCTATCGATTGCGTCTAGGGCTTGGATGGGCCATGTCAAAGTAATATTTAACAGGCCCATGCATGTCAGAGTGAGTCGTAACTTGTAAGGATCGCCTGTGCCTCGAGAATTGTCGCTTGGTGAGATATTTCAACTTGGCTACTATTGGGAAACCAAAATCCTGCTCACCGCGATTAAACTCGATATTTTTTCGTCATTACATGATAAGGCGTTATCCTGTCAGGAACTTGCTGCCCGGCAGCACTTCGATTCTCGAGCACTTGGCTTGTTGATGAATGCGCTTGTTGCCATGAGGGTGTTGGTGAAGGAAAAGAGTCAGTTTTCGAATACAAGTGTGGCGCAAAAACACTTGGTCAAAACAAACCCTGAATACATTGGGCATCTCCTTATCCTTCATGATACTGAATGGGAAAACTGGGGGAAGTTGGAGAAAACGATTCGGACTGGACATTCTCCGGTGACGCAGCATGTATTTGAAACTGATCCGGAAATGGGTGCCAATGTTTTGGCCGTCTTGGATCGGATCGGCAAAGGGAGCGGGATCAATTTGGCGAAGCGATTGGCATTGTCTGGTTCAGGACACCTTTTGGATGTCGGTGGGGGAGCAGGAACCAATTCTATTGCGTTCTGTCAGGAGTATCCCGCCTTGCAGGCAACGGTGTTTGATTTGCCGGCTACTCTGAAGGTGACCCAGCGTGCGGTGGAAGAAGCAGCGCTTGAAGATCGGATACGGTTGAAACCCGGAAATTTTTTAGAGGATTCATTTGATGGCTCCTATCAGGTTGCCTTGATGTCCGATATTTTGCACTATCAGAATGGGCCGACGAATGCGGCACTTGTTCGCAAGATTTATGATCATGTAGAACCTGGTGGGTGCCTGGTCATTAAAGATCGTTTTCTTGATACCTCGCGCACGAGTCCGGCTTGGACGACGGCGTTTGCTGTTCATATCATGGTCAACACGGAGCACGGTGAGTGTTTCACCATCGAGGAGGCCATGGATTGGATGAGGGAAGCCGGATTTGGTGAGGTGATCGAACTCGAGCCTCGGGCGGTTGTTCAAGGGAAAAAGCTTGGGTGACGGAATGAGTCATAAGTCATAAGGGGAAGGATGAAAATGCCCGTATTTACTGATAACTGTTCATTCATAACGGATCACCGTTGGGAGATGTTTCGCTATGACTCAAGGAACACTATTTCCCTATTGGGAATGTTGAAAAAAGCCGCCAACGGCGTTCTCGCCCTTTTGCCTTACTCACGTACTGTGAGCACGCTCCGCGCGTCAAAAGGGCTGCGGCATTGCCTGTGGAAAAGGGCGTCTTTGCGCCCTTGGGTTTGGGCGGGTGACAAAGCGGACCCTTCTGAAAGACTCAGGGCATGCTTTTTTGACCATTCCCGTCGGCTGCTGCTATCGATTTCGCCCTGGGGATGTATGGGTCAGGTGAGAGAGAAAATCAACCGCCCCCTATTTTGTCATGGAAGGAGCATGAGGCATGGCTGAGTGGTTACGTGAGCCGGGTTTTGCAGGGACCCATGCGACGATGGGTGCTGATGTGAGCCAGATGATGGCGACGGTCTTTACGCTGTTGTTCATTTTCGGCTGGTTTCAAGCCAAGAAACGCAATAGTACGAGGCACCACTGGTTGATGTTAAGCGGGATGACTGCCATGTTGGCCTTCTTCACAAGTTATTATCTCTTTCGTCAGCTTGGCGTTCTGGCATTCGAAGGGAAGGAAGGCTTTGGTGGTTCTCAAGCGCTGTATCACAATGTCTTTATCCCGCTTTTGACGTTTCATATTTTGTTGGTCGTGATCGGATTGATTATGGCCATCTACATGATTGTACTTGGATTTCGCTCGCAAAGTTTTGTT
>JAYWMS010000014.1:0-2445 GCA_035873215.1 Nitrospirota bacterium
CCCCCGCAACCGGAGTTTTCATTTTTCATCGAGTGGGTCTGTTGAAAAAACATGCCCTGAGTTCTTTGTTGAACAGCTCCCTCTATCTTCCTGATACTTGAGGGTATAGGAAGGCGCTAAACAATTTGAAAAAATCTCGAATTATTTAACAACCACCAATTGTCGTAGAGATACGACGATCGTGCTCGTCCCTTATTTGATTCAACTGCTGTTTCTAGGTTCAAGGGCCAATCGTTGGTACGAATGGAAAATGTTCTAAGAACGAGTAGAACGAGTAGGACGAATGGGAGGTTGTGGGGCGGCTCGGTGGACTGGCCAATCATCTTGCTCGAACATGAGACAACATTTCAGTCGGCCACACACGCCGATCCGATGACTATCGCCTGACCAGGTACTCTCCCGGCGTGAAAGTTTTAAATTCACTGGCTTGAAATCCGTGAGAAAGGTGGAACAGCATAGGACAAGTCCACAGGAATCCACTCCGCTCAAGCGCCGAGCTTCTTCTCGGCTTGAAATCTGCCGCATTTCAATTCTACAGCTAAAATGGCGAGCAAGATCTTTGACCAACTGTCGAAAGTCAATGCGGGATTCAGAGGTATAACAAAACGTCAATGCGCGTCGCTGGAAGGATCCAAACACTTCAACGAGTTTCAAATGAAGGCCAAGCCCCTCAGCTCGTTCCCGACAAAAAACGATACCCTCCGCTGAAATCTTCTGTTGTTGTTCAATGTTCCGGAGATCTTCTGGGGACGCCTTCCGCAAAATATTTTGCATGACGCGCATAGGAGGGACAAAGGGTCGCCGTTGTGGTGGCGAATAGACCTTGGCATAGGTGGTGTCCTCGTCCAAGGTGAGAAGGACATAGTCGTCACGAACGATGTTTTCATCCTCAGTCTTCGCGGTTAGGATTTCTCCACAATCACGAACTTTGACGCCGACAGCGAGGACTGACTCTGGGTACGTGGGTTCCTGATCAATCTCAGGGGTCATAGCTGATTGATCGGTCATACAGTTTCTCGACTAAAACAAATCGTTGGCTACTCCTATCATATTAAACACATTTGCATCAAGAACAAAGGCGATTCACAAGTGAGACATAATTCGAAAACAGGTCAGGGGGCAAGGGTTCGCAACATGGCAGGAAGCTCGTGATTTAATTGAAATAGGGAAGGTGGCGCGAGAGAGTCAGCTTCCGAGATGACCCGAACGCGACCATCGGGTTCACGCCGAACGATATCCAAGGCTTGCCCAAAATGATAGCTGCATCCATGAGTGGCGAGTCCTTCGCGGAGAGATTCAGGTGGATCCCAGTGAGCTGTGAGCAACGCTGTGCGAGCAGGGTTGCGATGGCTAAACATGAATGAGAGATGATCCGGATACCACTCTGCCCCACCTGTCGCATAGGAGACCAACAATTGGGCGCGGGCTTGAGCGGCGATGTCGGTGAGATAGTGATTCGTCAAAAAACCATTTTCCCCAACGTCAAACCATTTCCCGGGATGTGACAGACTGGCGTGTGCCGCATAGGAGCGAATTTCTTTTAACTGCTGTTGTGAGGCATACATGGTCGCAATTGGTCCATATTGTTCCACCAGTTTGGTCATGATCCCATCGCTCAGTGCAGACTGTCCCTCGTTTGTGGGACCGCTATCGGCGTGGACTAACGTATTGTGACCGCGATCGACTATAAGATAACAATTGCGAGGTAACGCAAGATCACATGGGTCTTCACCATAAAACGGAACTGAGACGACCATGCCGCCCTCAAACTTCCACGTCTCACCATGGGCCAACTCAATCACTTGGGTAAACCCTAACTCGCGCATGAGGGACAAATAGTCAAAGTACAGATTTTTCCTATTCTTCCGGCTTGGCACGATGATTGGCGTGTCCTTGGGGAGGTGCAGCAATGTGCGGGGGTCTACGTGATCGTCATGATCGTGTGTCAAAAATACCCCGGCGGGACGAGGCAGCAGCGTTGTCCAAATCGAAGGAACTGAGGATTCGGCGAACCAGGGCATCAGCCAGGGATCAAACCATAGGAAACGATTCTGCTGGCGATACATCAGTGCCGCATGACCCAGGTGAATCATATCTTGATCCTGGGTTACCGATGCCCAATGAGTTCCAATGGAATTATGATCGGAGATCGCTAAGCAGTCATGGGTGGAGAGCATCTCGAGAAGTTGAGACAGATGTCTTTCAATCTCTTGTCCGGATGCCGTGGCAATGGTCCGAATTTCTGACATTGTATGGGTTCCGTCTAAAAAGCCGAGTAGTTTACCCACATAGGGTGATAATGGGCGATCGAAGTTCATTGGAATGGCTTCTCGTTTCACTGAATTAAAAATGCGTAGTCCGGCATATGACATGATCGCGGACTTCGACCGGTCTAGCGGGAATTCCCAAGTAAAAGTGCCGTTGGAGTTGCGCCCGCAACGAATA
>JAYWMS010000108.1:0-12596 GCA_035873215.1 Nitrospirota bacterium
GCATCAATTTCCCACTCATCCACGTTAACGGGAATTCCGGCTAAGGAGGTTACGGCATCGACGATGCTCAGCGCACCATATTGGTGGCAAAGGGGTCCGAAGGTGTCCAATGGCTGACAAACGCCAGTGGAGGTCTCTGCGTGGACGATAGCAACGGCTTTTACAGGGGCGGATGCTCTCAGGCATTCCTCGAGTTTTTCAAGGGAAATAGGCTGGCCCCATGGGGATTCCAGGCGAATGGGAAGGCCTCCACAACGTTGAATCATGTGACAGAGCCGTTCGCCAAACACTCCGTTGATGCCAACGATGACACGGTTGCCTGGTTCAACCAGATTAACGATGGCGGCTTCCATGGCCGCAGACCCTGTTCCGGAGACGGCAATGGTAAGAGGGTTCTCCGTTTGGAATAACCATCGTAAAAGTCGTTGCGTGTCGGTCAGGAGTGAAAGGAAGGCCGGGTCCAGGTGTCCGATTAGGGGCCTGCGCATCGCGTCGAGTACCCGCGGATGGACCATACTGGGACCGGGGCCTAACAATAAGCGTGAGGGAACAGGTGATTTGGGTACATCATGTGCCGGTGGATGTGTCGGTAAATCACGATTCATCGTCGGATTGTACGGGTCTCCAAAAAGATATTCCACTCTTTGACATAAATGACCGAAAGGGGAAGGATAATGAAGGTTCTGTGGCAATTTGTCATGTTGAGGGGGTGTTGGTTTTACCCGCCTTACCCTATCCTCGATACTCCTTATATGTGAAAGTCCCGTTTGTGCCAGATGTGCAACGAGTCCTAACAGGTCTATGAGCAGCCCCTATTCCATCACAGATGCCGATTGGCAACCCTCCCAGCTAAAGCCGGTGCCGTTAAAATTTTCGAATTTTGTCACTGTCTGTTCCGGGCTGATGTTTTTGCTCTGCCTGATTGTCTTGATCAATACGCACCTGTCTTCATCTGCCTTAAAACGGTTCACTGTCCCTGAACGTGCGTTGGAGATTGTGACGAGTCAGGTCATGCTCCTACAGGAAGGCCTGCATCAGATTCCGGATTGGGAGCGTGAAGTGACGGAAGCAATTGGCGAGACGGGCAGTGATTTGCCGCAGTTCATTTCCTGGTATGAAGAATTGACAGGCTTCGTTCCTGATCCTCGTTCCCAGTTCTATTTGGCGATTCTTGAAGGGGAAGCCGGGCGATTGGACGAGGTGCAAGCCAAGGCAGAGCAGTGGGAATCGCAGTCGGCTCCCTATTCTTGGTATTCCCAATTGCTCGATGCGGCCTATCTTTTAGATGATGTAGATGAAGCCCCCGCGGGGATTCTCCAATCTCGGCTTGCGGAGCTTGTTCCGAGTGGATGGTTTTACAGTCGTGTGGCGATACGGATCGCTGTTCGAAGTGAGGACTCGGATTTGAAAGCCGAAGTAGAAGAGAATCTGGCCAGCCGTGGAAGACAACTTGCAACCTATAACCGTGTGCTTTCACTCATTCAAGGTGCTTGCTTTATAGTTGGACTCTTGTCTTTGGGCATCTTGTATTGGCGATGGCGATCATACCGATGGGAAGGATTGCGTGTGAGTGAAGCCGTCTTGCCGCCACCTTGGTCAGGATGGCATGGCCTGATTGTGATGATTCGAGGTGGCGGATTATCAAGCCTGATAATCATTTCCCTATTTCTTGCCTTGTCGGTTGTGGGTCTAGGACAGAACCTTCTCCAGTTTCTCATTCCTTTTGCCATTCATCTCCCGGTATTGTGTCTCGCA
This sequence comes from Nitrospirota bacterium, assembly GCA_035873215.1. Taxonomy (GTDB): domain Bacteria; phylum Nitrospirota; class Nitrospiria; order Nitrospirales; family UBA8639; genus JAYWMS01. The sequence goes on from JAYWMS010000108.1 coordinate 1,756, forward strand.
TATTTGTATTTGTGGAATCGGCACGGATTGTCGGTTAGTGCTGCGCTCGGCTTGCAGGTAATCCCGGGTGGATGGGTCCCAATGGGACTACTCACCTTCGGGCTTTTCGCGATTGGCGCAACAGGTGGATGGGTCGTAAGTCTTGTAGCGGAGATGACCCAGGCCACGTTTCACTGGACAGACTGGTTTGATCAAAGTTTAATTCAAGGTGATATGCAACAACTGATCTTACCCCTGATTTCGTATACATTATTGGCGCCCATATTCGAAGAGTTGGTCTTTCGGGGAATATTATTTTCGACCTTACGGCGACGATTAGGGCCTTGGACGTCCATCATTATTAGTGCTGCCGTCTTCTCGTTGGCCCATGGCTATGGATCTGTTGGGTCGATTACGATTTTTTTGAGTGGAATTCTGTGGGCTTGGGCGTATGAAAAATCCGGTAGTGTCCTACCCGGCATTGCAGCTCATGCACTCAACAATTCACTGGTGTGTTTGACTGTGCTCCTCATGATTCGTCCTGCCTAGTGTGGTGTTTCCTACAATTCTTCTATATGACTTGTTCACCCTGAGCCAGTGGAAGGGCAAGGGATTTCAACCGGTGCCGTTCATAGTTCGAAACGCTCAACATGAAGGGAAGGTGAAGATCCTTACCTGATACTGCCTGAGGACAACTGCTATTTCTTCATTCCCTTCACGCATTTCCCACCACATTTTATGATTCTAGCCCTTCCGGATGGGATTCCAATTCATCGAGAGCTGAGTAGAGATCGGGGTACTTGAGGTGATAGTTAAGGGTGTTCAAAATCTTCTTTGGAGAGAGGCGTTTCCCGACGTTCGAGGTTTCGGTAGGAGGGGGGATGGAAACGTGCCAGCGTTGATGAGCGATTGTACAAATCGCTGACCATTGTCGGGGTGTGCCATCACTGACAATGTAGTTTGTCTCGGTGTCAGCTTGAGTGCAGACGGCTAGACAAATTTCTGCAACATCTTTGATATGAATCAGGTTGACGTATCGGCCCGTGTTTTGTATCCGGCCTTTCCGAATCCAATCCAGCACATTGCGACCAGGACCGTATAAGCCAGCCAATCGTAGCACGGTGGCGCCAAAGTTTACGCGGATGTCTTCTTCACTCTTGACCCGTGGCCGGTGCAAGTTGATGAGAGCCGTTTCATCAATCATGGTATCCTTTCCGGTAGGATAAGCAGAGGTGCTTCCAAGAAGGACGAATCGACATTGCTTGTTGTGCATCTCTTTGGCGAAGCTATAGGCCATTTCTTCCGGCAGGGCTGGAAAGCACCAGATCAAGTTTGCTGGGTAAGGAATATTTACCCAAGAGTGAGGGTTCTCTAAATCAAAGTACAGACGATCTTCCGGAACAGCAAACGATACATGCTGTTCTGGAAAGCGACTGGTGGCAAAGGTGCGGTACCCATATCCTTTAGCGAGGAAATAGAGGTGGGCGCCGGTATAGCCCGCCCCTAAAATAACAAAAGGGTGATGTGGTGAAAAAATTGGTCTCATGACTATGATAGGCAGGCAGGTGATTCATGCTGCGGGAAGGCGTGCAGCTTCATGTCCGAACACCCCATGGGGAGGCTATTCAACATTTTCCATATAGTCATTCGCGTATCGGACATAGTTGTCCGCTGAATCCAAAATCCAGGCAATTTCTTTGGTGTTCAGGGGACGTCTAATGCGGGCGGGTGAGCCCAGAACCAAACTTTTTGGCGGAATAGTCACCCCTTCCGTCACAAGCGCACCGGCACCAATTATAGAGTCTTCTCCAATCGTGACGCCATCCATGACAATGGCTCCCATCCCAACTAAGACGCGATCGCGAATGGTGCATCCATGGAGGACAACGTGATGGCCAACAGTGACATGGTCTCCAATGATAAGGGGATGGGTGTCGTGAGTCACATGAAGGAGGCAGAGATCCTGAATATTGGTGCGGTCGCCAATCCTGATGAAATGGACGTCCCCTCGCACAACGCTATGAAACCAGACGCTTGATGCGGAACCAATCGTGACATCACCAATGACGATGGCAGTGTCGTCAATGAATGTTTGACTGCCGATCGTTGGATGTGTGCCACGAAATGATTTCAACATGATGATCTGTTCTTATTGCGTTTTAGAATGTAGGTGACGAACTTAAGTTGAACTTCGAAGTAGTATCGCGGCGATAACCAGAATCGTAAGCGTCGTGATCACCGCAATGTATGCGGTGACACTGCGATCACTCAACCAAGCCGTTTGCCAATCTTTTGGGTATAAGGTTTTGTGATCTAGGTAGAAACCTTCCTCGTACAATCCCAACGCACGCTCGATTTCAATCAGAGATTGTTTGGCCATGTGATGTCGGTCTCGTTGTTGGAGAATCAGATAGACAAGAATCGACCAAAAAATTGTCATGCCTGTGCTGGCTAGCAGAGCCATCGTGTCATCAAGGGGATGCGGTGTGCCCCACACCTTAGCCAGGAGAAGAAGCAACAGAAACGCGCTTCCTAAGGCGGTAATCCTCATCATCTGTTCCCGTCGACAATAAACTTCCTCCTTGTACAACGGGTACAGTCCCCTAAGAATTTCAATTCGTTCTTTAGTTGCCTCAGTAAAATCATCAGTCATCGTGAGATTGCTTCCGGTGATAGTGATGCCTTGAGATGTTTGGTCATCCAGTCAGCCAAAAGCGCTGTCATAGTACGGAAATCTTCTGGTCGTGCAAATTGGTGATTGGCCCCCTTGAGAAGATGCAATTGTTTCTCCCCAGCTAGAGTCTGTTTCAACCGGTCAATTTGCTGTCTCGGCACGAGTTCATCATGGTCGCCATGCACGATAATCGTGGGGATTTGGATCGCGTGGGCCTGTTCGTATGCATTAAAGTGGCAACAGTCCTCATAGAAGGCAAACTTGAGGGGAATAGGGTCAGTTCCCCCGAGTATATTGGGTATGCGATTAGTGTGTTTCCATGTCTGCATCGCCTCTCGGCCGAATTCTAGCGCTAACATCTCAGGAAAATCAGGAACCGGGCATTTCAATCCAATCGCTTTCAGCTCGGGGTGAGTGGCTCCTACTATGATGCTGACCAATCCCCCGAAACTTGATCCAATTAGACCGAGTTCATGATAGCCCTCCGATACTATGAAATCGATGATATGGTTAAGTTGGCGAGAGCAGGCCGTCACGGTCAGGTCTTCAAATCTTTCACCAGACTCACCCATGCCTTGCCAATCGAACCGAAGGGTACTGATGCCATGAGGCAAAAGAAGCTCAGATAATCGTCTATTTGTTGTGCTGTTCTTATTCGATAGAAATCCATGGCAGAGGATGGCAAGTGAGGAAGTTGAATGATGGGGCTTGGTCAGAATGGCAGATATGGGGTAGCCCTTCTGATGGTCGATTGTTAGGGCATGCTCAGTCCAACTCATAATGAGAATATTGAGAAAGGTGGTGTGGGCATGTCAAGGCTCGATTTGAAGATTCTGCCCCGGTTTGCGAGTTCTAGATTGACCGAATATTGACGGTGTCTAGCGCCTATTTTAAAAAGAAAAAATGATTGGTCGGCCCGTGCCCATGCCCGATTGGGAGGCTGTGTTGAATGGCCGAGGTAATATAGGCTTTTGCCTTTTCGATGGCATCGGGGACCGTGTTCCCTAATGCTACATGAGCAGTGATGGCAGAAGCGTAGGTACACCCGGTGCCGTGGGTATTGGGGGTGTCAATCAGCGTACCGGGATACATGCGAAAGAAGCGACCATCGTACAACAGATCCGTGGCAGGTTTTTCCAGCAAATGCCCGCCTTTGATCAGGACCTGACGACATCCGAATCGATGAATGAGTTTGGCTGCTTGACGAGCCTCGGCCACCGTACGTATTGCCATTCCGGAAAGTTGTTCGGCTTCGTGTATGTTGGGTGTGGTGAGTAAAGCCATGGGCAACAACTCGGTCTTTAGAATGTCGATGGCGTCGGGTTTGAGTAACGTATGGCCGCTTTTTGATACCATGACCGGATCCACAATTAAGTTGGTCACCTGGTATTGGCGGAGCTTTTGACATACGATCTTGATAATCTGAGTCGAGGATAACATGCCTGTTTTGACGGAAGCCACGTCAAAGTCCGTGAAAATGGCGTCCAGCTGTGATGCAATGATGTGATCAGGCAGTTCAAACACCTCGGAGACACTCATCGTATTTTGTGCAGTGATGGCAGTGATGGCAGACATGGCATACGTGCCATTGGCAGACATGGTTTTGATATCCGCCTGGATGCCAGCGCCTCCCCCCGAATCAGAACCCGCAATAGTCAACGTTTGTTTAATCATGACAGTTAACCTCGATGGTGCATGTCGTGTTACAGCAGCACTTGAGAGTCGTTATATTAAGGGCGTCCGAACTTATCACGGGTCTGATGAATAACTCAAAAAATTGTTTGTTGGCTCTGACTGCCCCACACTTGGAAGCCTCAGAAAGGAAGGGGGTTGTACTCAAGGAATATTTGATCCGTTCACGGATTATGTCCGTGAGGGAGGCAGCTGGCGTTCAGCAGGACAGGTTTTTGTAGTAGTTGCCACCTGCACCTGGATGAGTGTTGAAAAGCATGCTGAAATTATAGATACGGGTTGGTGTACTCAGAGTTGTACTGGTGTGTGTGGGTTGTAAACAGGAAAATGAAAAATTACGAATAACAGGGAGGGCCAATCGGAAAATTCATGACCAGGTAACGCCACGACTGGCAAATCGGATCTAGTGTGAATAAGAAAACAAGGGCGAGAAGATGATCGATCAAAAGCTTAATGTTGAAGCCCCTGGATTGCCAGTGTCTTGCCATGGGACCGCCAATTCAGGAATAAAGACATCGAGAGTCAGACCCTCATCAAGATAGTGCTCACTCTTCCTTAGTGGCCAATACATTTTTTGATGCACGATACGGGGGCATTGAGGTAGTAACGGAGTGATGATCGTTGAAGAGCCAGAAGTTATTACCCTCGCAGCCAAAATATCGGTACAGGACGACTTTTCAGGACCTTCCCGAGGAAACCCATCACTCTCCTTAGGTCGCCGTAACTGACCCTCAGCCTTCAAGCTAAACTTTGGGGAGTCTTACTGGCCGGGAACCACCATAATGGGCTGACGCGTGCGTTCATCACGTTGGCAGCTTAGCTCTGCGAGTTGACGTTGACCCGAGGTGGAATCGCTTGGGATGCGCGACATGCAAGCACCTAATGTATCACCTTGAGTGCCGGAGGCAGCATCTACGGATGAGGCAACCTGACTGCCTGCTGAAGAGGTACTAATGCTTTCAGCACTGCTTCCTGCGTCACGCATCTGCATTTCCGTACATCCGGTAAGCACCAGGGTCATCAGTATGCCCATCGAGAAGTACATCCAAAAAAAACGAGACTTGTCCATAAACGTGCTCCTCTTTTAAATAGAAGTAAAGAATTTTCCACTATAGTCAACGATGGGCAAAAAAGGCAAGTCGTATGATTATGTCACTCATTTCCAGCCATTCAATTCTTGACAGTCTAGGGGATTGCTGTTAGGTTCGAAAACTGACATTGCGTACCTTAAATACCACCTTATCTGATCGGGTGAAGAAAGCGCCGTAGGACATTCCAGCCGGCTGATACGTTCTGTGACCGTTCAGGATCTCATTCTCTCTCTCCATCATTTCTGGGCCTCCCGACAGTGCATCATCGCTCAACCGTACGATTTAGAAAAAGGTGCGGGGACCTTTAATCCGGCGACCTTTCTTCGTGCATTAGGTCCTGAGCCCTGGCGTGCTGCGTATGTGGAACCATGTCGTCGTCCGACAGATGGACGGTATGGGAACAACCCCAATCGCTTACAGCATTACTATCAATATCAAGTTGTGTTGAAGCCCAATCCTGACAATATTCAAAGTCTTTATTTGGATAGCTTGGCTGCGCTAGGAATTGATCCGCGGAAGCATGACATTCAATTTATTCAAGATGATTGGGAATCTCCAACACTTGGGGCCTGGGGCTTGGGGTGGGAAGTACGCCTGGACGGAATGGAAATCACCCAGTTTACATATTTTCAAGAGGCGGGCGGCCAAGCGTTGGACCCCATTACCGTGGAACTGACGTATGGAACGGAGCGGATCGCGATGTATATCCAAGAGGTCGATAACGTCTATGACCTCAAATGGTCTGCTGGTGTGACGTATGGGCAGTTGTTTCATGATGCAGAAGTGCAATTCTCGACATACAATTTTGAAATGGCAGACGTCAGTATGGTGAGTCAGATGTTTGCTGCTTGTGAGGCAGAATGTACCCGCATGCTTGAGGCAGGACTGGTTTTGCCAGCGTATGATCATTGCATGAAGACATCTCATCTATTCAATGTGTTGGATGCACGGGGTGCGATCAGCGTTGCTGAACGGACCGGATACATTGGTCGGGTTCGCGCATTAGCCCGAGGGTGCGCAACAGCGTATGTAGAGCGCCGTGAAGCCATGGGGTTTCCGTTGCTGGAGCAGTCCCCCGATACGACTCAGGTCAGGTTAAAGAAGAAGACTGGTCGAGGACGAAGAGCATAAACCTGATGCAGCACACGGCCTTCCACCTTTCCCCTATGTAATTCGTATGACATCGAAGCCACGCACAGCACAAAAAAGAAATTCAAAAGCCTCGATTTCACCAACAGCTGACCTGCTGGTGGAAATTGGATCGGAAGAATTGCCATGGCAGATGATTCAGCCTGCGGTGAATCAATTGGCCCAATCGTTGACGAAGTTGCTGGAGGAACAGCGCATTGCTCATGGGGAGGTCCGAGTGTTTTGTACCCCTCGGCGTCTGACTGTCGCAGTGATGGGCGTGTCTCAGAGGCAAATCGCCACCAGTCAAGAAGTCCTGGGTCCGTCAAAATCCGTTGCGTTTGATACCCAAGGACAACCAACCCGTGCAGCGTTGGGTTTTGCCAAATCACAAGGTCTGGATGTGGCGCAGCTTGAGGTTCGGGACACGCCTAAAGGGGCATATGTATGTGCTGTGGTGCGGCAGACGGCAAAAGCTACCTCGGTGGTTCTCAACGAGCATTTGCCTCAGGTCATTGAAGGTCTGACATTTCCAAAAACAATGCGCTGGAATGCATCCGGTGTGCGTTTTCCTCGACCGATTCGTTGGATGGTCGTCCTTTTAGGCACGACTGTCATCAAGGTCAATGTTGCTAGTGTGCCAGCGGGCAAACGGACCTGGGGCCATCGGTTCATTGGGACGAGATCGTCGAAATCGCAAATAGACAAAGGACTTGAAGTTAAATCTCCTGGTGCCTATGAAGCCACATTGGAGCGAGCAGGTGTCATCGCGAACCCTGACCGTCGGCGAAGCGAAATGCAGAAGTTAATCAAGAAACTAGCTAAAGCTGCCAAGGGGGATGTCTATCCCGATAATGAACAAGAACTGCTAGAGCAGGCTGTTTTTTCGCTTGAATATCCAAACATTCTGTGCGGAAAGTTTGATAGGAAATATTTGGCACTTCCACAAGAAGTTTTGATCACCGCCATGAAAGAGCACCAAGGATTCTTCTCCGTGGTGGATCCAAAAGGAAAACTCCTGGCTCGTTTCCTCGCTCCGACGAATATGAATCTCTCAAAAATGGATCTCATCAGAGTAGGCAATGAGCGAGTCTTGGCAGCACGGTTGGCAGATGCACAATATTTTTTCGATGAAGATCGAAAGAGAAAGCTGGCAGATCGCGTCAATCAACTGGCGGGTGTCGTATTTCATAAAAAAATTGGCACGTTGTACCAGAAAACAGAACGAACGATTTCCCTAGTTGGGAGTATTGCCGTTGCCGCAGGGTTTCCCGGATTGAAGGAGTCCGCACAGCGAGCAGGACTGCTCAGTAAAACAGATTTATTGACCGGGATGGTGGGTGAGTTTCCCACATTGCAAGGTTTGATGGGACGGCATTATGCCGAGCATGATGGCGAGTCGGAAGACGTGTACGTCGCATTGGGCGAGTATTATCAACCACGCACCCCAGACGATGTGATCCCGCGCTCTCCATTGGGTTGTATCCTATCGATTGGTGATCGTTTGGACACCTTGGCGGCTTTTTTCCGCGTAGGCCTTGTGCCATCGGGTTCGGAAGATCGGTTTGGGTTGCGACGGCAAGCCTACGGGATGATCCGAATATTGGTTGAGGCCGGGATAAGTCTGAATTTAATAGATTGTATCCAGCAGGTAAATCGCCTTCTAGCCGGACAAGGTGTTGCTCAGGTTCAAACAGAGGGACAGGGTGCTGAAAAGACTCTAGAGCCATTGCCGGAATTGATAGAGTTTGTTGGCGAGCGGATGAGATATTATGTGAGGACGGTACATGATGTTCGTGATGATGTCGTGGATGCCGTCTTAGGGGGTAGGGTGAAGGGTCAGTTAAATGTACTGGATTTGTTCGCCAGGATTCAATCGTTACAGTCCATGACCGGGCAAGCAGATTTCGATCCATTGATGGTTGGGTTTAAGCGGGCACATCGGTTGGTTGAAAAAGAAGGATGGCATACGGGAGAGATAACCCCATCCACCTTTGAACATGCGAATGAAAAGCAACTCTTCGAAGCCCTTGAGGATTCTCAAGCCCGCATCAGTCCTTTGATCATAGAAAGGAATTATCCTGGAGCCCTGCAGGTTCTTATTGGCCTCAAGAGCCCAATTGATGACTTTTTAGATGGTGTGATGGTGAATGTGCCTGAACAGGCGATCAGAGCCAATCGATTGTCGTTATTGTATCGGGTCGATCAATTATTTTTAACCTGTGGAGATTTATCTAAAATTCAAGTGCAGGGTGCCTGAACGATAGTTATTCATGAGCCAATCGTAGGTGTGAATGACCATGACCCCTGAAACACGGCTTCGTTGTTTTACGTTCGGAGTAACGGCGTTCTTGATCATTGCGTGTAATGCCCTATTGTTGGGTGGGCTCTGGGCGAGTGGGCTGGATTTGGATTTCGTGCTCTCTAAATCGGATTTGTACAATCCGTCCCAAGGGCACTGTGTTCGTGTCGCATGGGCCGATGTCACAGGGGTGGATGGGCCGATTCAGGTATGCTCTGAATGGTTGGATACCACTGACCCAACAGGGCAAGTGCATACTCTCCGGACCGAAGAACCGTTGGCAATGGGAAAAGATGGGAATCTGTATTATGAGCGTCGGCGGCAGACAGATTACCGACTTCTTGGCCTGGTCGTCTTTTCTATTCTGGTCATTGTATCTGGTGCCCGAATGAAGCAATGCTTTATTGGGTGGTATCGGGACCGATTGCAGCAAAGCGAACACTAAGACTTTGATGCGGCAACCTTCCTCACCAAGGATTTACACATTCTTAAGTCACGGGTTCTGAAAAAGATCCAACAATCATGAGCCTATAAAGGTATGTCGTCCAATAATGTTTTTGAGAATTCCAAGTTTTGTGGGCCTGTTGAATATTTCTCTCACATGGCCCATAAATTCCCTAGGCGAAATCAATATCAGTAGCCGATGGGAATGGTCAAAAAAGTCCGTCCAGCAAGGCCGCAGCCATTTTGACGCGCGGAGCGTACTCACAGTACGTGAGCACGGCAATATGGCGAGAACGCCGCTGGCGGCTTTTTTCAACGTTCCCTTTATGGTAAATTTCAAAACCGCGCTTGGATCATGTCTTCGATCAAGAGAGAATGGGTTTGAATTTCGTGATGAATGCCGGTCATTTTGAGATCTTACAATCATTCTGTGTCATAACGAACATGACGGGCTGTTCAAAAAGTCCAGTTCAGCAAATCCCCTACCGCGTTGGCGCGCGAAGCGTTCAAGCCCTTCGTGAGCATGACATTTTCGGGGAACGAAGCTGATGGGTTTTTTTAACAGCCTTGTTGCTGATGTAAGGGAGCCAAAGCATGCGTAACAAGAAGTACGTGTATTACTTTGGAGACGGAAAAGCTGAGGGCAAGGGGGACATGAAGGAACTCCTTGGTGGCAAAGGGGCCGGGTTGGCAGAAATGACCAACTTAAAGATTGCAGTTCCCCCAGGCTTCACGATTACCACAGATGCGTGTTTAGAATATTTCAAGTCAGGAAAAAAGTATCCCAAAGGCATGTGGGAAGAGACATTGCAAGTATTGAAACAAATCGAACGCTCAATGAAAGCTGGGTTCGGAGATCCAACAAATCCTTTGCTTGTGTCAGTTCGGTCAGGGGCACGGGCCTCGATGCCCGGCATGATGGATACGGTGTTAAATTTGGGATTAAATGCAAAGACAGTCGAAGGCTTGGCCCACAAGACCAATAATGTCCGTTTTGCCATGGATGCCTACCGGCGTTTTATCAACATGTTCGGATCTGTGGTTATGAACGTCTCGCGTGAAAAATTTGAAGTGATACTTGAAGAAAAGAAACGTGAGTTAGGGGTCAAGAATGATACGGATTTATCGGCAGGTGCTTTGGCTGAGTTAGTGTCAAAATATAAAGATCTCATTCTTAAAGAAAGCAAACGGGACTTTCCCGAAGATCCATTAGAGCAGCTGGAAATGGGGATAAACGCCGTTTTCATCTCCTGGTACGGAGATCGGGCAGTCACGTATCGAAAAATCTATGATATTCCGGATACCTGGGGGACGGCGGTGAATGTGGTGGCAATGGTGTTCGGGAACATGGGGGAAACCAGTGGGACCGGCGTGGCTTTTACCCGCCATCCCGGGAATGGGGAACGAGTGTTTTTTGGGGAATGTTTACTCAATGCTCAAGGTGAAGATGTGGTAGCTGGTACACGTACACCGCTACCCGTGAATGCACTCAAGGAAAAATTACCCACCGCCTACAAATCTCTGATGAAAA
>JAYWMS010000139.1:0-2519 GCA_035873215.1 Nitrospirota bacterium
CCTACCTTCAATCGTGCCTTTGATAGCTCCTCCAATTGAAAACGCAAAAATTCTTCACGCTCTTGTCGCTCCTGAGACTGACCCAGTACCGTATCTTTTTCTGCGAGAAGATGTAGCCAGTCTTGAAAGTGAGTGGCATAGCGATCTCGCAGTTCCAAGAGTCCACCAAACGCGTCAACGAGATCTAATTGAACTCTGGCTGACAGGAGCGATTGCTGTTCATGCTGTCCGTGAACATCAACGAGATGCTCACCCAACTCCTGCATTTGATGGAGCGGCACCAAGGATCCGTTGACAAACATGCGACTACGCCCGGATCGAGAGAGCACTCGGCGAATCAATAATTCCTGATCATCATCGCTGGATAGTAGACTCCATGCTCGAAGACGATCTCTTATCACACCGCATATTGGCAGCGAGAATACAGCCTCTAGAGTGGCTTCATCCGCGCCAGTTCGAAGATGTTCACCCGAGGCTCGTCCTCCGAGAAGTAGCACCAAGGCATCCACGAGAAGAGACTTGCCAGCCCCAGTCTCTCCGGTTAGGACCTGAAATCCTGGAGAGAATTCAAGCTGAAGATGGTCAATGAGAGCGAAATTGGTGATGCGCAGCTCGGTGAGCATGGCATGTAGGCCTTACATGATCTTTATAAAGTCTTCGAAAAAATGAAAATCTTCAAAAGTTTCCGGGTTCCGTTCACCTGCCATCTGTTCTGACAACTTACAGGATATCCAAAAAGTATGACCTCACGACGGTTGGGGAACGTATTCTCAGCCTCTCGAAGGAAAGGACGGTGTCAGGTCCACGATGAGTGAATCGTTAAGCGTGGAAGAAACACTTTCAGTCTATTTCCCCTACGGTTCACGGATTCTAAATCACGTCTTAAGGGAATACCGCCAGAGATTTTTTCGACATTCAACTATGCTGTCGCTGAATGTTCGGCTAGGAGGGAGTCTATAATCTGCTTAAACTGAGGCTTGGGTCTAGCTCCCACTATTTTTTCAACGGGTTGTCCGTTCTTGAAGAACAAAATGGTCGGAATACTCATAATTTGGTAGCGACCTGCTACTTCCGGAGCTTCATCAGTGTTGAGCTTCATCACTTTCAACTTGCCCGCATATTCCTTGGCCAATTCTTCCACCATCGGGGCGACCATTTGGCACGGTCCACACCAAACAGCCCAGAAGTCGACCATCACCACATCCGACGACTGCATGACTTCTGATTCCCAGTTTGCTAGATCTGCTTGCGCGACGAGCTCAGACACGATCACCTCCTTTTCAATTACTTTGCTTCTGCCGATAGAGAGAAAATGATCCTAAACTGCCGTTAGTTTGGTGTCAAATTTCGCCAATTCTTTAACAGGAATGAGTAAGGACTTCCATCGTTTCACATTCAAATTTCTCCTTTTCCCAAGAAACATGCACCAATCAACCACTCCCACGCCATTACACAAACTGTTGAGTCTCATCCTGATTGGCTCTTGCCTTACGATGTTCTGTCCAGAATCTATCCAGGCCAAAAAGAAGAAGACCCACCACCCATTAGCAGTATTCGACTCACGCGGGACGAAGGTGGGAATCATACAGGGCAAATACATTGACCGTGCAGCCTCCCTATGGGTCACCGTCATACTTGAAAGCTATCCCATTGTCCTTCAAGTCACCCATGAGGCGCTCAAAGCACCAGACAATGTGGAAGGACTTTACCTCTCACTAGATTGTTCGGGGGACCCATTTTTTAGACATTCTCAAACAACCAAGAATAAGAGAATGTTCCCGCTGATCTTTATAACTTCTCCTGGCCAAACCGTGTACCTTGCTTCACAGGGCGACAATTCCATCTTTATTGTCCCTCAATCCCGACGCCAATTTGGAAGGGAATGCGAAACACTGCCTCTAGGACTTCATCTAAAACTTCGTCCAGGTAGGATGATCGGCGATCTGGAATCCCTCTATATTCCTCCGTTTTCTATACGATAAATGAGGTTGGGGTGCCTCAGGGGGAAAAGGGAATCTTTGCGTCTTTGCGTCTGGGCTGCTGAAATGCGCACCTTTTTGAGCCACTGCCGTTCCTCCTGCAACATTCAAATTTAGAGTAGAGCCGCCGATTTACAATCTTTTGGATAATACGGAAGACCCGTTGAAGAAGGTGTCCTTCCCGATTACCATTTCCAGCTTTCAGGAATTCCGGACCACCAATCGTCAGGATGCTCCGCCTTCCATACCGCCTGCTCCTGCCATAGTTGATCAACGCGTTCCCTATTGAGCCGATTCGCCATGGACGCGGTAATATCAAATTGCTGCCGCAGTCCTTCATGTAACAATTCCTTTGCCATCCGAGACAACATATTGGGAGGATCCACCAAATCCCTCGTGCCCCCATCCACTAACGACAAGGACAACTGCCCAACCTTGCCCCACTCATCTTTGGCCGCGAGCCATTCCATATAGCCATCCATAGCATGATACACATACGTCAAGTTCACGTACGCTTCTCCCGTACTCTGAGGATCACCG
>JAYWMS010000144.1:0-1933 GCA_035873215.1 Nitrospirota bacterium
GGACGATTGGTTGATCAGAATTTTTCCCTGAAATATATCTCGGATGGCCGATTCCATTTTTTTGCCGTTCAACGTTTTGGGAACTTCTCGAATCTTGTATATTTCATGGGGCACATGACGAGGCGTGGCTTCGTCTCGAAGTTTTTGTTTGATTTTTTCCCAGGGAACAGACGAACCATCCGTCTCTGTATTGAACACCACGAAAAGAATCATTCGTATGTCGTGATCTTCCTCCACACCGATGACTAAACTGTCCACCACTTCTTCCATGCTCTCAACGATTCGGTAGATTTCCGCGGTGCCCATGCGGACACCGCCGGGATTGAGTGTGGTGTCGCTCCGTCCATAGACAAGGATGCCCCCATCATCCTTGATTTCAATGTAGTCTCCATGTATCCAGACACCGGGGATCTTGTCGTAATAGGCTTGAAAATATTTGGCATCCTCTGGATCATTCCAAAAGGCGACCGGCATGGACGGAGCGGGAGACCGACAAGCTAACTCTCCTTTTTGATTGAACACCGGACGATTATTCTCATCCAGGGCCACAACATCCATTCCCAATCCCAAACATTGAATTTCTTCCGACCGAACGGGGAGCATGGGATTGCCCAGCATGAAGCATGAGATGATGTCTGTACCCCCACAAATGGAGGATAATTGAACGTCTTTTTTCACATTGTTATATATCCAGTGAAAGCATTCTTTATCCAAGGGAGCGCCTGTCGACAACACCGCTCGAAGCGAAGGGAATGCGTGTGATGTCGAGGTGTTTATTCCCTGCTTAGAGTTTTGTGAAATAAATTTGGGGCTGGTTCCAAACACGGTGATTCCCGCCTCATCGATCAAATCCCATAAAACGTTTAGGTCGGGAAAACCTGGAGATCCTTCGTACAGAACGATTGTGGCCTGTTGTGCCAGAACTGACGCCAACCAGTTCCACATCATCCAACCGCAAGTGGTGTAATAAAACACCACGTCCTCCGATCCGATGTCTGTATGCAGAGCATGTTCCTTGTGGTGTTGCAGTAACGTTCCGCCCGTCCCGTGCACAAGGCACTTTGGCAGGCCAGTGGTTCCGGAGGAATACATGATGAACAATGGATGATCGAAAGGAAAATGGCCAAATGAAAAATTTGCGGGATCTTCCGTGCTGACAAATTGATCCCAAGTCGAGACCGAATGAAATCGCAACTTATCTTTCCCCAACGATGTGTTGTCATGGGAGACGACGACGATATGATGCAGGCTGGGAATATCAGGGATGATGGCATTCAATGTGTCTATAACGGAATAAGGTTTTCCGTTAAAGATATATCCTTCGACGCAGACCAGCACCCTGGGTTCCACCTGTCCGAATCGGTCCTTAACTCCTTGAGGTCCGAAATCGGGAGAGCAGGAGGTCCATATGGCCCCAACAGCCGATGTGCCCAGCATGGCGATGATGGTTTCAGGGATGTTGGGAAGATAGCCTGCAACCCGGTCTCCCGGTTTGACGCCGTTCCGCGAAAGGGAAGACGCAAACCGCTTGACTTGAACCATAAGCTCGCCGTAAGTGAGCGATTGAAGAGATTGTCCTTCTACTTTGCTGAGAATGGCGGTTTTTTCGGAAGGTGCGGTGAGCAGGTTTTCCGCATAATTGAGCTCGGCGCCAGAGAACCAGCGTGCGCCGGGTATGGACGGGGAAGAGAGGGTTTCATCGGGGGGACAGGAAAACCGTATGCCTGAATATCTTCTGTAAAAATCCCAAAACGTCTCGATATGCTGAATGGACCATTGATGCAGTTCGGCGTAGGTGGTGAAATTGTGAGAGAATTCCCGGTTAACGGCCTGCAAAAACCGAAACATCTTGGACCTTTGCACACGGTCCTTATCGGGCTGCCAGAGGATCTCGTTCATTTTAGATCTGCGGCTACACGATTTCTATAATCAT
>JAYWMS010000238.1:0-2655 GCA_035873215.1 Nitrospirota bacterium
GGGCGATCTGTCCAATTGGGAATGGCGGTCAGAATAAAACCGGTAATCACCGCAGGCAAAAATCCGAACACCATTTCATGTACATGCCATTCTCGTGGAGGCAAAGGAACCGCGAAGTCACCGACTCCGGCCAGCATCATCATCCAAACAGGGACCGCTACTCCGGCAAACAATGCGGCCCCAAGAAAAAACGGTCGGAACCCGTAGGAAAACAATGGGTGGGGCTTAACGCGTTTTTTGTTCAATGTTGTCTCGACAATCAGATTTTTAGTTGGCTGTCATGGTGGTAGACTGCATAACAATCCTCAACAGTGAAGATGATGAATAGCTATTAACTATCTCTCAATAGTTTGAGGATGCGGTTTTGTGCCTCGTATACCATCGGGGTCACATGCGTCCATGAACGTTCTCATGATCTCGAAGCCGAAAAGAGGTGCAAGACTGAATCTATGAATACCACCGTTCAAACCATTACCCCCGTAGGATTATTGTTGGCATTTGTCCCGACGGTCATTGTGTTGGCCGTTCTGTATCGATGGGCGCTGAATGCACAGTCTGCTCTGTATGCGATGACTCGGATGCTGGTTCAATTACTGCTGATCGGATATGTCTTGGCCTACATCTTCGAGACGGAGCATGCGGTGGTGGTTGTGTTCGTGCTGGCGGTCATGTTGGGCGCTGCAAGCTGGATTGCGTTACGTCCACTGAAGAACAAGCCCCCACATCTGTACAGGAACGCACTGGGTGCCATACTGGTAGGTGGCACCGTTCCACTGGCGTTGATGACCCAAGTGGTGCTGGAGGTGGACCCATGGTTTTTTCCTCGTTATGTGGTGCCGCTTGCCGGGATGATCTTTGCCAGTGCCATGAACACGGTCAGCCTTGCGGCGGAACGATACGAGGCGGAGCGTGAACGGGCCGTCTCATACCTTGAGGCGAGAAATGCCGCCTTGCAAGCCTCGATGATACCGATTACCAATACACTATTTGCCGTTGGACTCGTAGCCTTACCGGGAATGATGACCGGGCAGATTCTCTCGGGGGTGTCTCCTCTCGTCGCGGCCAAATATCAGATTGTGATCATGTGTATGGTGTTTGGCGCTTCTGGGATGGCTGCCGCCCTTTACCTTGTGTTGGCCAAAAACCGTTGATGACCAGCCTTTAGGACACTTCTTCCGTCTTTAACCTAATGCATGGTTGTTGTGGTTTCGTCATTCCCGAAATTTTTTATCGGGAATCCATCTTGCGTCCGCTTTTTTCGGATGGATACCCGCTTGAGACATGCGGGTATGACGACGGGTGACGATGACATATGGATAAGGTCCCACCCTCCAAAGAAAAGGATATGAGCCAGAAGTCTTGGATCTAGAAACCGCACTCACGTGGCTATCTTCCCATCATCCCGGTGGTTTCGTCATTGGGCATGCTTGTTGTTTGTTGGACGAAAGACAGAAAGATACACGGAATCGGATTTTTTCTTGATCCACGGGAAGCGGAACAAGGTTCGGATTTGGCTGGAGTACTGCCCAATGTTGGCTTGCTGCCAAAGGCCTCTTTCAAAATACCGTTGATTCTCCAGGTCGCTGATAAATCCAGCAAATTTTTTGTCTGTAAAGAAACTCACCGCCCAACTATTCGTCCAAATGGGTTTACACTCCCGGACATAATCATCCACTTGGTACAGAAGAGCTTGCGCTTGTGCGAGATCTGTCAACACCGCTTCTGTGGTAACAACAAATAGCACATCTTCATGCTGAAAGTTTTTGACCAATCCCAGGGAGTGTTCTAACTGACGGCATGATTGCTTATTAATTGAATACACATCCGGTTCGCCTGGATCTTTCTTGGGAATGGTCAGAGTATGGGGAGAATCGGTTTGGCACACAAACCTGAGGGATGGTGGAGGACAGTCCCAATGGAGTTGCACGCCGAATTTTTCGATGTCTTCCAACAGGGACGGCAGCCGAGGGTTGAGCGCCATAGAATTTTGAATCGATTCTCCTGGCAGGAGTCGAATGGTGCGTGATCCGAACTTTCCACGGAATGAGCTTTGCTCAACAGGGCTGTTGGGGCCATCCATGCGAACTGCCTCAAGCCACTTGGAATCATTCGGAGGAACCCACGGCAGTTCATGCACGTCCACCGTGACGGGTTGCTGACTGATGTTGGTCAAATGGATGTGGATTTCATACCTGCGTTCTGCGGGCTTCTTGAGGAACACCTCCATGGCGAGGGGCAATCGGGGTTTTTCTTCGGGTTCTTCGGCTGGCATGGCTGAGGGATACAAGAGAAAAACAAGTGCCCAGAGGCCGATCATGTATTTAGGGGAACAAGGGGATTTCATAAAAATTCTAGATTTCTCCAGCGGCGCACATCTTTTGGAGATTCTATCAGTTCTTTTAAAGAACTTTTACCATGGTCACTACAATCTGAGGAGTTATTGGGGGAAGGAAACTCTGGGCGGGGACTTGCTCTTTAAGCCAAATTCAGGTGTGCGATGTCAATGCTCGTTCCCAGTCTGAAATAATTTTCTGGCCTTCCTGATCAATTGAGAAACTCTTTTTTGAAATTGGGAATGTTGAAAAAAGCCGCCAGCGGCGTTCTCGCCCTTTTGCCTGACCTTCGGGCTCACAGACTTGCCGCTCTTCGCGGCGT
>JAYWMS010000291.1:0-3724 GCA_035873215.1 Nitrospirota bacterium
GCTTTCCCGGCAGGTTATCGATCGCATCAACTTGTACCAGATCAGCCTGCCGAGTTTGGGGTACATATTCATACATCACACTGGGCTTCAGAGTATGACGCAACAACCGACCGTCCCCCAACGAAAAGCGGCGCGATAAACTGGAGCTGGCTTCAAACCCCAGCCAAAATGTACCTCGATCACGTCCTGTGGTTTGTGTTGCCCCCCTCCCATGCGAATATATCACTTCCCTCAGCTTGACCTGAGGGCGCAAGCCGATAACATGGCCAACATGTAATCCTTGGGCCGCTATACTGGGCATGAGATCCACCCGTGAGACATCGAACCCTTCATCACGAAAAAAATGAACGAAATTAGAATCCATCCCAACAGAAATAGGTAAACCGAACAGAAAAGGCTGTTCAACATGAAGACCGACTTCAGGCAGCCGCTGAAAAGTAGTTTGACCTCCCGTATCCAGAGGTTGTAAATACTGGGCTTTCAAGTACACACTTCCACCCGGCAACAATTGAGTCACCGTCAAATTGGATTCCTGGCTGGGAAGGGCCCGAAACACCCCGGATGAACTCAAATCCTGTAATAGAGATCGGTCTGAGGCAAAATTGACTTTCATTTGGAGGGCAAGCGTATCCGTCACTTGTTGGACATGTGCCCCCGTCACTTGGGCTCGAACTCGGTCTTTATCCGTGTCATTCAATGTACTGACCAGCCATTTTCCTTGAGAGCGTTGGCCTAAAACATACCGATAGCCCACATCCCCACCCTGTCCACGCTTTGAAAAAATGTATGGCGTCACAAGCAGGTCCTGACTGGGTGTGAATGCCCAAAAGAACCCCTGTCGATATTGCACACCAAGCACATTATCGATTCCGACGGTAGGAATTAAAAATCCTGTCTTCCGTCCACCGGGCATGGGATATCGGAGGGCAGGCAAAGGCAAAATGGAATGGTTTTTGATCTGCAGCCACACATTTTTTGCGTAGATACTGTCACCCTGTTCTATGTCCACATCTTCAAAGGCAAAACTCCAATCAGGAATTTGGCCGTCAGCGGCATCACAATTGGTAAAGGAACCATCCTTCGCGCGAAAGTGCGTTTCAGAAAACCGCTGCAACAAACGTCCACGAACCCATGTGTTCGATTCGTGCAAAAGAATCGTTCCCTGAGTAATAACCCCGGATTCAGTATTCACATTGATCGCCAGTTCCTCGGCCCAGATATCAGTCACAGGATCTTGCAAATGCACACGACCATTGGCTTTCAGGCGTCCCGAGAGCTTATGCAGCCTAGCGCGATCGGCCGTCAGACGCATTTTGCCTTGGGTGATCACGACGGATCCGACAGCCACAAAGGTTTCCGTCGTTCGATCAAATTCGACCTGTTCTGCGGTAATATCCAAAGAAGCGGTGGAGCCATCTGGAGCTGAACCCGATAAGGGAAGGTCTGACGAGGGGGCGGCCTTCGTGGACTCAGCCACGGTACAGACCAAGGCCATGGTCACCAAACAGAGGAAGAACGGATGAAGATACCGTGTCGTCGTGAAGATCAAAGGCATCTCACCCGACAACCGGTGCATATCGACAACCTGACAGGACACTTTTCATATGGCCCACCAAGAATAACGAACCGGTGACACAGATGACATCTTGGGATTGCGCCATTTGGTGTGCCAAATCCCACGCTTCTTGGGGTTGAGGGCATTCTTTGACCGAGACCATGCTAGTCGGTACTGCCATCTTCAGTTCTTCTAAAGTCGCAGCACGGGGATGATCGATTCGGGTCAGGATCAAGGTATCAACAATCGGGGTGACGATTTTTAGAAACTCACCAATGTTCTTATCATTCATCATCCCCAAGACCATGATGACCCTTCGGTCCGGACAGCTCGCTTTTTCCCGACGAAAAAATTCGACAATCACCTGGGCACTCGCGGGATTATGAGCCCCATCCAGGTAGGTCAAGGGTGCATTGCCAACACATTCCAACCTTCCCTCCCAGCTAATACCCTTGAACCCCTGCTTGATTCCCTTTTGAATAAGGGAAAGACCAGGAATAATGCTGACTTCCAACAATGCCAACGCATTGGCAGCATTCACCACCTGATGGGAACCTGCTAACGGACAAAGTAAAGATTGGAAATGGTTCACGATCCCATCATAGTCGAAATGCCCATCTGCACGCTCCTTGGCAACAAAATCCCTCCCGTACTCATAAACTGGCGCCCCAACCTTGGAGGCCTGCTCTACCAGAACTTCCTTGGCAGGATCAAGCATCGGCCCAAGGACCACAGGGATAGTCGGCTTGAAAATTCCTGCTTTCTCAAATGCGATGGCTGGAAGCGTGTCGCCAAGGTAGGCTTGGTGGTCTAAATCCAGGGAGGTGACTAATGTACCTACGGGCTGACACACATTGGTGGCATCAAATCGTCCCCCCATGCCGACTTCCACCACGGCGATATCCACCCGTTCATCCGCAAAATGATGGAACGCCATAGCAGTGGCTATCTCAAAAAACGTAAAGCCGGGATCCGTCGTAGAATTCGCCAACAGATTGCGGACGAAATCTCGCACGGATTCTTCTCCTATACATTCTCCTTGAACCCGGATGCGCTCCCGAAAATCAACGAGATGGGGAGAGGTGTAAAGGCCAACCCGAAAGCCCAGTGCTTGCAACACACCTGTAGCCATAGCTGCAGACGACCCTTTTCCGTTTGTCCCGCCAATATGTAGGACTGGAAATCGTCGTTGAGGATGATTCAGGTGACTCAGAAGCTGGGTAATATTTTCCAGCCCCAGTTTAATGCCATGACGTTGGAGACCAAAGAGGTAGGTGAGACAGTCGGCATAAGTCATGGGGATAGATGTAACGGAAGCCGGTAGGAAATTCAATTGACCCGTCCGATTCTCATGGGCCTCATCCCCGGGAGACCCTCACATCCCCGACCAAACTATAGCTATCGCGGCATAGAGGGAATGGGCCCTCAGCCTTTGGTGACAGGAGAAAAGTGTTTGATAAGGGCGTAAATTGTCTGTCGAAGTTGGGGACGGGCAACAATAACATCAATCATTCCATGTTCAAGTAAAAACTCAGCCCGTTGAAACCCTTCCGGTAATCGCTGCTTAATCGTCTGTTCAATGACTCGCGGGCCGGCAAACCCAATCAGGGCTTTCGGCTCGGACAGGATGACATCTCCTAGCATGGCCACACTGGCCGTCACGCCCCCAAAGGTGGGATCCGTCAGGAGGGAAATAAACGGCAGCCCCGCCTCGTCCAGACGGGCCACGGCACCGGAAGTTTTGGCCATTTGCATGAGCGACAAGGTTCCCTCTTGCATCCGAGCGCCCCCGGAAGTCGTCACTAGCAAAAACGGGACAGATTGTTCGATCGCGTAATCCACAGCCCGGCAGATTTTTTCCCCGACAACCGACCCCATGCTTCCACCCATAAAACGAAAATCAAAGATGCCGAGCGCCAATGGCTGCCCTTCCAGGAGCCCATTCCCGATCACGATCGCATCCTTTCGCCCCGTCCTTTGTTGGTAGGTCTTGACCCGATCCAGGTACGGTTGCGTATCCACAAAGTTCAAGGGATCACCGGGGGACAATCCCATCTCCCATTCATGGAAGCTCCCCCGATCAAGCAACATGTCCAGACGCTCCTGCACGGACAAAGGAAAATGATACCCACATTTTGGACATAACTTGTGATTCCGATCGACCTCTTT
>JAYWMS010000301.1:0-10115 GCA_035873215.1 Nitrospirota bacterium
GTCTCCATAGAATTGACCATTGATGAACACCTTGGGCAAAGTGGGCCAATTGGTCATACGTGTGAGAGCCTCTCGTTTCGCTGGATTTTCCAAGACATTAATGATCTCGAAAGGGAAACCAAACTTTTCAAAGAATTCTTTCGTCTCGACGGTAAATCCACATTGGGGTGCCGCTTTGGTGCCCTTCCCGTAAATCACAATTTTATGTGTTTTTATCTCCTCTTGAATTTCAGTTTCAATTGGTTCAGCCATACTTTTTTCTCCTTGTTATTGTTCGTCGGGTGTTTGTGCTTTTAGTTCCAGGGCATGAATGCGTCCATCTTTCATCGGCTCATCAAGGGCTTGATAAATCATCCGGTGTCGATCCAGCAAGTTCTTCCCTTTAAACATGTCGGATATCACACGAACGTTCAGATGATCCTGTGTGCCGGTTAAGTCAGTCATCGTGACTTGTGCATCAGCCATCGATTGGTGAATGTATTGAGTTAACACATCTTGCGTAATCATGATATCGCTGATACAGCTAACTCCTTGTTAAAGGTTTGAGCATCCTCTTGATTGTACTAATCAGACGACCGGTTCGCAATTCCGGAGAATATGGCCGAATTTATTAATTTCCAAGTGTTCAGACACTTCATTTCTAAGCAAATTGGCGATGGATGAAAGAACCCAATTCTTCTAAGACTTTCGGGGGAATCTCATGGCCGCCACGAAATGGGTGCCAATCAACGGAAACCCCTGCGTTCGTGAGCATGCCATAAAGACGTTCTGCCGTGTCAAACCCTAACAATGGATCATGCATTCCATGACTTTGAAATACCGGCAAGCCCTGCCGACTAGGAATGCGCTGCTGCCATTCTTCTTGAGCGATGATGGTTCCTGACATCATCACTAAGCCAGCGAAGGGGCGGGTTGTGCGAAGAACCACATCACAGGCCAACATGGCACCCTGTGAAAATCCTCCCAACACCATCTGGCTGGTCGAGATGTTCCATTGTTGTTCAAGGTCGTCGAGTAGCGCAATAACAGATCTGCGCGCTTCGATGAGTCCCTGGGGTATGGTGTGAGTGTCCCGACCACGTCCGCTGGCCATGTCACGTGCGATTTTTTCCATGTCGAGCATCCACCAGGCTCGACCGTCCGAGAGGGTATCGGCGAGTTTAAGAGGGGCGACTGGAAAGACGAAGCGGATAGATTCGGTAACGGCGAGGACTCTCCAGAGTGGAACTAAATCTTCACCTGGTGCACCGAATCCATGCAACAAGACCACGACGGGGCCATGACCCCCGCCTTTCCCGTCTGTTCCTCCTGCAATTCGGACACTGAGCTTGCCCAATGCTTCTTCTCTCATTTTAGTGGTTTTAGTCAGCGAACCTGGCCTTATACTGTTTTAAGAAACTCATTAAATAAAGATTTCAGTGACCAAACAACGGGGTATTCAGTGTAACCACTAGATTTTCAAATTCTAACCCACTTTTCCAAAGGGGGAACCTAGGTGGTCACCACTCCCCAAGGAAGAAGCTACGCGGGAATAGCAAGTTCAAAACCTTACTCTGATCATCACAATCTGGTCCGGTATGGTCCCGTGAACAAGGTGTCCAGAAAGGTCCTTATCGTGGCCCGTTATGCGGAGGAAGTAACATTTATTCCTCTTTTTCCTCTACAGTATTCACGGATTACAGATCACTTTCCCAAAGAAGGCCGTTAGTGGCCCATCTTTGGAGCCCCGGCATTGGCACCCTCTGTGATGAGCGGAATTCTCAGGACTTGGGAGCAATGGTGGCAGGTGACGCGCCATGTATTTTCATCAGGGTGCTCAATGTCCTGTTCATTGATCCAAAAAAGTTTCTCACAATTCGGGCATTTTCTGACAAATTTTGGCATGGTGCAGTCCTTTTCAGCGCTGGAATTTAGCAACCATATAGTGTAATACAGATGGGCCTCAAATCTCTAGCGTATGATTACATATTCCGATCAAAAAGATTTTCCCTTCGATTTGTTGATTCGCCTATTCGAACAGGCTCCCTGGGCTTCTGGCCGAAGTGTGGAAGAATCGAAAGAGATGATGGCACATACCCAGATCATGATCACGGCCTGGGATGGCTCATGTTTAGTCGGATGCGGACGTGTACTAACGGATTTTGTCTATCGAGCGTCAATTTGGGATGTCATCGTGGATTCTCAATATCAGGGCCGCGATATCGGGACTGGTGTGATTCACCACATTTTGCAACATCCTACTTTACAACGGGTGGAATTGTTTTGGCTCTGCACGCGTACCCAACAAGCGTTTTATGAATCGCTTGGGTTTAGTGCAAAAGAACAGACCGGGATGGTTTGGGATCGAAAACGGCACAGAGGACTAGGGTTGATAAAGAAATGACTGTAGCCTCGGCGCTTTCTTGTTCTCAGGGTCTTTTAGTGATCGGATACCTCATAACATGATTTGTTTAGGACTGATGTCGGGAACCTCCACTGATGGCGTGGATTGTGCCATTGTGGATGTGCGGGGTAGTGAAAAAAGGCCACGGGTTAAGCTGATTGAGTATCAAACGAAACCCTATTCGTCTGCTGTGCGTCAGCAAGTGTTATTGGCTGCGAGTCGGGGAAACGTGTCTCAGCTTTGTCACCTGCATGTCGTGGTTGGCGAAGTTTTTGCTCAGGCGGCGATACGCACGATAAAGAGGGCAGGTTTGACTCCCGGTGACGTGAAACTCATTGGGTCTCATGGACAAACGGTCTTTCATCGTCCCGCCCCTGTTCGTGTGCCTGGCGTTGGGTTGATTCGGTCTTCTCTTCAAATTGGCGACCCATCGGTGATTGCTGAACGCACAGGGATTACTACCGTCGCGGATTTCCGAGCTCGGGATTTAGCCGCAGGAGGGGAAGGTGCTCCCCTAACACCATACGTTCACCATTTGCTTTTTCAATCATCAAGAACGTCACGTCTTGTGATCAATATGGGGGGTATTGCTAATGTGACTTATTTGCCAAAGCGTCCTCGACTTCAAGAAATTCGGGCCTTCGATACAGGCCCGTGCAATATGTTGCTCGATGGCTTGATGTCGCTCGCCACACAAGGGCGTCGAACCATGGATCGTGGGGGGCGTTTGGCAGCAAAAGGCACTAGTGATCCACGGTTACTCACAAGATTACTGAATCATCCGTATTTGATGAAACGACCACCGAAATCCACGGGGCGGGAAGACTTTGGTGTTCAGTATGTTCGGCAGGTGTGGCAATGGGGACGGAAGCATCGTCTGAGTTCCGAAGACATTTTGGCGACAGCCTGCAAATTCATTGTGTTGACCATAGCCCAAAGCCGTGCATGGCTGAATGAAGACGTGGATGAGGTCATTGTAGGCGGCGGTGGGGTGCATAATGGCAGTCTCATGGATCAGCTTCAACAGCATATGGCTCCCTGCCGCGTGTACCTTATGGATGAACAAGGTATAAACAGCAAGGCCTTTGAGGCTGTTGCATTTGCGGTGTTGGCCTATCAAACCGTGCACGGAGTGGCAACGAATGTGCCTTCAGTTACTGGGGCTAAACATCCCGTTGTCCTTGGCACGATATCACCTGGTCGATATGTGCCGTCATTTCACTAGCAGCGTGATGTACAAGCGAGTTAGCGGGGGTTTCACTATTTAGGCTCTTACTATTGGAATAGAGGAAAGCCGTCACAAATTTTGATTCCAAGTGGATAATTCAGGAATGATTGCTATCAATGCTTCGTAATTTTAATTCCTGATGCTCACGACGATTCTTAGCCTACCCAGTGTCATTATTATTGATATCTTATCTTCTCTTCCAGCCGAAGTGTATCTTGTCGTACTCCTGTTCGTGGTGCTGTTGATTGCCTCTTACATGTTGCCGTCTTGGTTTGACAAAAGAGGATCACGTTTAGGAGCCAAGGACAGGAAGCGCCTTTCGGCGATTCATTTCCAACCTCGTTTGGTCATGAGTCCAAACGAGGCGCTCATATACAACACACTTCACATGGTCGTTCGGGACCGATACTTGTTGTTGGCCAAAGTGCCTTTCCGCAATTTGATTCAGATGGCCGAAACAGACACGGTCGCGCGTCGTGCTCTCATTCATGCAACTAGAAATGTCATCGTGGATTTTGTTTTTGTGCACCCTGGTTCCTTAGTGACAGAAAAAGTGCTCTTCGTGAAATCGAATGATGATGAGGGGGAGTCATCTCGATTTCTAGATGCGTCTGTGCTGGATATATTACACCGTGCTCAGATCGAGGTTTCTCACCTCATGGCTGAACAATCCTATACTGTGGAGGAGCTGACAGAGTTCCTGGAATTGGGTGAAGAAGAGTGAGGAATGGAGTTGTTCACAGATGCTACCACATGAGACGGGATGTCTGAGAATATGAATAAGTGATTAACGCGTGATGACTGGTAACATGGCATGGAGTGCCTCACGTCCATGATCCACGATCGTGTTGTTGATCACACTGTGATGATTCCACGGCACAAAAACCGATAACTTAAAAAATGGGCGATGGGCCAATACAGCCGCCACTTCAGATTTCTTTGTCCGAGTGAGCTCGAGAGTATACCCGGCTCCTTGTTTCCATTCCCAGAGAGATGGACTGAGACCAAGACAGATATGTCGATCAGCAATTTCGGCATAGCGATTAATCAGGTTTTCCTTATACAGTCGGAGGTGCCCGCCTTCGATCAACAGAGAAAAAACGATATGGTGCCCCCACCAGAACAAGGACCGAAACGCAAGCTTCTCATTCTTCGTGTAAAACCTTGGAAAATCCAAGTATTGGTATGGACATTTTTCCAGATGTTCACCTTTCACGAATTGGGAGGTCTCAAGGGAAAACAAATCAGGTGTGATAAGCGGTCGGTCCTGGAGTTCGTGCTGTAATACCGGGAGGAGTTCGTCCAATGTATCCCGTATTTTTGCAGAAATGTTGGCCTTTGCCATAAAAAACGTGTGATTGGACACTAAGGCAATTTCTTCAGCAGTGATCATAAGAAGGATAGGATGGCGATCAAATCGGTAAAAGGCGGTTCATTGTCATACCTTTAATAAACTTATGAAGTCCATGGTTCTGGACCGTATTAAACTTCATGACAACAGGCCACAATTTATCAAGAACTCTGGTCCATGATCTATGAGGCATCAATGAAAGTGGCTACTTTCAACGTCAATTCCATTCGTCGTCGTTTACGCGTTGTCACTCGATGGTTGAAAAAACATCAACCTGACGTGTTGTGCTTGCAGGAGACAAAAGTACAGGATGTTGAGTTTCCCCTCGATGAACTATCGAAGACAGGGTATCACATTACCTTTCGAGGGATGAAGAGTTATAACGGAGTCGCCGTCTTAAGTCGGACATCTCCGGAATCTATCTCGTATGGTTTAGGAAAAGGCGCAAATCCCGATGAGCCTCGATTCATCCATACAGTGATTCAGGGCATTTCGATCATCAATACGTATGTTCCTCAAGGGTTTCGCATCGATTCACCCAAGTACCAATATAAACTCAAATGGTTTCAGCGAGTGCACCATTACTTGTCGAAACATCTGAAACCCGATCAGCGTATTATCTGGTGCGGTGATATGAATGTGGCTCCCGATTCGATCGATGTGCACAGTCCTGAAAAGCATCTCTCCCACGTCTGTTTTCATGAAGCGGTCAGGAAGGCGTATGCGAGGACGGTAATGTGGGGATTTGAAGACGTGTTTCGACGATTATATCCAGATCGTCAACAATTTACCTTCTGGGATTATCGACAACCGAGTGCGTTGGCCAACAATCGCGGTTGGAGGATCGATCATATCTTAGCAACGAAACCTCTGGCTCGGCGATGTACGGCGGTCGATGTCGATCTTAACCCAAGAAAAGGAACGTCTCCGTCCGATCATACTGTCCTTTGGGCGGACTTTTCTCTCTAATTAGGGATTAATACGGTAGCCTTCTAAGGGAACTTTACTGGTCGGGGACAGAAGGTGGTTGATCAGTCTGTTCACACTAAACTGATGCAGGGAAATCCCATCACTTCTTGGCCTTGCTTTGAGGGTCTTGAGGAATATTTTCAGTCGGAATGAAAATGGCGAGAGCCACAACGGTAGTCCAGAGGTTAGCTTTTCCAATAGCAGACTGTGTGATGTTTTGAGTCCGAACGATTTTCCCACCCATTTTGAACACTTGTTCCCGTTCCTTCCAGGCGACGTCAGGATCGAATTTAATACCAAGAGTCGTTGCTAGCATCTGTGCGGCTAAGTCTTCAGTGTAGTCACCGGCTTCTTCATCCGTTTCCCCATAGGCATGGTGTTCAGACAGATAACCATAGGCCCGATGTCGGCCTGTTGGGATGGCCACTCCAATCGAGGCGGATATAAGGCGCTTTCTTTCGTTGGTTTCAGACCGTGCCATGACGCAGTAGGTAATTTCTCCTGGATTCAGAAGCTTTTCGCCGCGTTTCCTCGGGATGATTTTGCAATTGGGCGGTAGAATGGATGAGACGCTCACGAGGTTACAATATGCCACGCCGGCACTCCGCAATGCTTCCTCAAATGCGGCTAGTTTTTCTCGGTGAACTCCAACCCCTCGGGTTAGAAACATGTGAGTTGGAACCATGTCTCCTCCATTTTTCCTGTGTGAAAACCCACACCATGCTGAACGGTGATCATTCGAAAAAAATCAAACAGGAAGGGTGGTCAAGCCAAAACAGAATCGTTCCTTAGCCTTCTGCTGGCAAGCATTTAACTGAACAATTGGTTGTACTGGACCGACTTCGATCAGGCATACGGTGGGCATCTTGGCAAATTGTCTCAGTAATACGCAAGAACATTTTTGTAAAAGTTTCAGCCAAAGACCTTGTTGACATAATTTGGCAGAGGAGAAAATTTTCAGTGATGCGGTCTGATATCCGAGATCGGTCGACGTGGCTAGCGAGGGAGATGGAGCACGAGTAATTTTGGTTCGGTGAGATCTTCCATCGCGTATCGAACGCCTTCACGACCCACACCGGAATCTTTGACGCCTCCATACGGCATATGGTCGGCGCGGAAGGTTGGGACTTCGTTGGCCAAGACGGTGCCGACTTCCAGTTCACGATAGGTCTGAAAGATCTTATTAATATCCTTGGTAAACACACCTGCTTGGAGGCCGAAAGCTGAATCATTCACCATATCCAAGGCTTCATCAAAATCATGATATCGGGAAAGTGTGATGACGGGACCAAAGATTTCCTGGCATGATACATTCATATCTGAACGAACCTTGGCTAAGACAGTGGGGGCAACGATAGTGCCCTGGCGGGTCCCACCTGTCAGAAGTGTGGCTCCTTGAGATAGAGCCTCATGAATCCAGGCCTCAACGCGCGTCGCCGCCGCTTTATTGATCAAAGGCCCAACGACGGTGTTTTCATCCATGGGGTCACCACAGGACAATCCTCGCACCCGATTCAGTAGCAAGTCGACAAAGCGATCATAGACAGCATCCTGAATAAACACTCGTTGAACGGAAATACAGGTCTGGCCAGAATAAGAAAACCCTCCTGTCGCGCATCGATGACTTGCGAATTCAAGATCCGCGTCCCGTTCAACGATGACGGCTGCGTTTCCTCCTAATTCGAGCACCACTCGTTTTTTCCCAGCTTTTGCCTTGATCATCCACCCCACGTTTACACTGCCGGTAAAGCTTACAGCTTTGAATCGAGGGTCCTTGACCATTTCCTCAGCCTGAGAGTTGTCACAGGGGACTATGCTGATTGTTCCAGGCGGCAGATCGGCCCCCAAGAGAATTTCCCCAAGCAACAGAGCCGTCATTGGAGTTTGAGGTGCCGGTTTGAGGACAACAGGGTTACCGACTGCCAAGCAAGGGGCCACCTTATGGGCGACTAGATTCAGCGGAAAATTAAAGGGCGTTATCGCTAATACGGGCCCTATGGGTACGCGCTGGACGATAGCCTGATAGTGATCCATCCCGGCACTTGTATCCATGGGGATCACATCTCCTGGAAGTCGCTTGGCTTCTTCACTCGCAATGGTGAAGGTATTGATGGCGCGTTGAACTTCACGTCGTGCGTCGGTCAGCGGTTTGCCGGACTCTAGACTGATAGTTTGTGCCAATTCATCCTGGCGTTGAATAAGTGCTGAGGCCACGTGCAGTAACCCCTGAGCCCGTTGGTGAGAAGCTAATTTGGCTAGTTGCGACGCGGCTGTGGTGCTGAGACTGATTGCGTCTTCAAGATCTGTATCGGTGGCTTGGCAAACGGTGACAATGGATTCGCCTGTATAGGGATTGACGACGGGTTGTCGAATGGAAGACTGTCGCCACTCTCGGCCGATGAGAAATGGCGCCGGATTTTTGAGATTCACCACGATGCTTAGGAGGATGGCACTTCAGTCAACGAAGGAGACTCCACATGCTGTATAGGTTGGGCAGGAGGCCTAACTGGTTGATCCCTACTGGCTTGCTCAGCCTTAGCCACGAGACCCTCTGACCCCCAATCATGAATGCCAGCTAGTGTGAAGGCTTCGAAGGTAGATATGGCATTACAGGTTGGGCAGGCCGAAGGAACTTTACATCGATAAACTTCGTTCATACAAGACATGCACACAAAAAATTCAGGTTCACCTTCTGCGCACTCAACTGCCCAAAAAATCCGAGTTTCTGCCATAGTAAATTCCTTTTTCTACACGTGACAAAGTCCAAGTTCTTCACTTCAAGTTCAATGTTATCTGATCGGTTACTCTGCTCATTTTCCTGAATTGTATTAAGACTACAATGAGCCAGAGTTTGCTTTCGGAGGCGATGTCGATTTTATAAGCAAGCGGTCAATCTGCTCCTTAAAGACATCAAAGGGAAAAGCCCCAGGAATCGACAAGCCCTCTTCGGGTTCTTGCGTCAAATAGAGAATAAAGCTGGGGGTACCTCGGATTCCAAGGCTGCCGCCCTCCATACGATCCCGATAAATGGCATCCATATGGCGTCCGTTGTCAAAACAATCTTTAAATTGACGCACGTTGAGCCGCAATTCTTCGGCTTGGTGCTGCAGTTGACCCGGAGTAAATTTCTGTCGACTGGCAAAAAGCCGATCATGCATATCCCAATACTGTCCCTGATCACCCGCGCAACGAGCGGCAAGTGAGGTGTCCACGCTTGGTCCGCTCACGGCCCGTGGAAAATCTCGATAAATAAGTCGAACCTTTCCGGTTTGAACATACTCTGAAAATAGCAACGGCCATGTCTCCATAAAAAATTTTTCGCAAAAACCGCACGTAAAATCGGAATATTCCAGCAAAGTGACCGGGGCATCATGATTGCCTCGGATACGATCGTCCTCCCGAGCTTTCAGGATATCTTCTTGCCCGAACGCTGGGAGTATGGTTAGGGAAGAAACGATGACAACCGCGATGAACCGAAATGTTCGAGGTGCTATGGCCTTCATGTGGAAAAACTCCCGTACCTCTTCAATTGGTTTCAAGGGTATAAGTACTTAGGATTGGGGCGCAAACCTATATGATAGTGTGAGTGGGATCATAGAATCTGTCAACCGCGCCATGTGAATCCGCGTACTGGCTCAACCTGCTTCTACACGATGTGGTGACTCTCTTACGGATATTGTACCATTTATGTGGCTGCAGGAGGGGGGGATTGGCTGTCAAGTAATCCCATCAACAACAAGGGCCAAACGACCGTGGCATCACTGAGGACTTCTGCGAATTGTCCACCTTCTTTCGGCGGGATAAACTTACCCCACGAAATTCCTTCTTGATATGTACATCCACTGAGACCACCCCAATAATCTGGCTCGGGACAAATTCTGACGCCATACTGAAATCGTGGCGGAGGAAGTTTGGTATCGATTCGAAGGTTTAGAATTTCAATGAACGGAGGAATTTGTTGAGCCCAGTTCCTTGGAACCCCGCCGCCAATAGTAAAGATTCCCAAGCGTTTTGCGTTGAGTAATTGAGAGGTGTAGCTATTGAGGTCGAGAAACGGATTAAAGGTTGGGAGCTGCGATCGCAGAGATTCCCAGACTTCATGGGGCTTCCCATGTTGAAGATTGGCTTTGTCTTCGGGACTCAGTTCATGTCCCATCGCCCAAATCGAGATCGGAAGAGCACAC
>JAYWMS010000319.1:0-1549 GCA_035873215.1 Nitrospirota bacterium
TCTGTCTGCACTCTCACAAAGCAACGCTCGGCTGACAGAGGAGATTTCCGAGCGTCAGCGAGGAGAAGAAGCGCTCCGTGCAGCTGAGCAGAAATATCACAGTATCGTCGAAAACGCCGTCGAAGGAATTTATCAAAGCACACCGGATGGCCGATTTCTGAGCGTGAATCCTGCGTTAGCTAAAATGTATGGGTATGACTCTTCTGAAGACCTGGTACATTCCATTGGAAACATTGGCAAACAAATTTATGTCGATCTTCATTACCGCGATCGGTTCGTTCAGCATCTAGAACAGTTCGGAACCGTGCAAGGGTTTGAATGCCAGGTGTACCATCGTGATGGGTCGATATTCTGGATCTCGGAACATGCCAGAGCCGTGAGAAATGACGATGGCTCCTTGCTCTATTATGAGGGCACCATTCAAGATATTTCTGCACGGAAACAGGCGGAAGAAGCCATCCAACAGGCAAAGGAAATGGCAGAGTCTGCGAACCAGTCCAAGAGTGAATTCCTTGCGAATATGAGTCACGAACTTCGGACTCCCCTCAACGGAATTCTTGGTTATGCGCAAATTTTGAAGTGGGATCCTGTGCTCACAGAGGAGCAACGATCCGGGCTTGATGTGATTCACCAGAGCGGCGAGCATTTGTTGATGCTCATCAATGACATCTTGGATCTTTCCAAGATCGAGGCACAAAAAATTGAGCTTAACACCACGACCTTCAACCTCCCTGAATTCTTAAAAACTATCGAGGCGATCATTAGGGTAAAGGCCGAAGAGGTTGATCTTTCTTTTTTCTGCAGCTATCCAGACTCGCTCCCTGTTGAGGTTCAGGGCGATGAACAACGCTTGCGACAAGTTTTACTGAACTTATTAGGGAATGCTGTGAAATTTACCGACGCAGGACAGGTCACCTTGACCATTACTCAAGATGAAGATTTCCCCAAAACTCATACCCTAGGTTTTCACGTACAAGACACCGGCATTGGGATTGCGTCTGAACATCTCGAAGACATCTTTCTTCCATTCCAACAGGTAGCTGATTCACGGCGCCAAGTCGAAGGAACAGGGTTAGGCCTGGCCATCACCAACAAATTAGTTTCTTTGATGGGAGGCACATTGCACGTTGAGAGCACTCCGGGAAAAGGAAGTACATTTTCGTTTTCGATTTCACTCTTACCTTCGACAGGTTTTTCGACCGACCATCCGACCGATCGCCGAAAAATCATTGGCCTCAAAAATAAGCCAAAACGAATCCTTGTCATCGATGATAAATGGGAAAACCGATCCGTGCTGAGTAATCTTTTACAACGGCAAGGTTTCACGATGGTCGAGGCGACCAACGGTAAAGAGGGGCTGGAGATTGCTCAAGTCCTACGCCCTGACGTAATTTTTATGGACCTGGTCATGCCCATCATGGATGGGTTTGAAGCCACAAAGGCGCTCAGGAAAATATCGGACTTCAAAAAGACTCCGATCATTGCGCTCTCCGCCAGTGCCTTTGGCCACACCCGTCAACAAAGCTTAGAGGCCGGATGCGATGAGTTT
>JAYWMS010000349.1:0-2202 GCA_035873215.1 Nitrospirota bacterium
AAGAAAGCCTATTTCGTGGATGGATAGTCTTTCATAACCGTTCACGGATTACGATTCACGGATGTTCCTTCACTCCTTACTTCTTAAGGGCACCTCTAAAAACCAGGCATTTTTTATGAGAGCAAGGAAGCCGCGCGCGGAAAACCGGAGTGTATGGGTGAATACATGAGGGCGCACGGTGCGAAGAGCACCAATTTTGTGCGCGCCTAAGGCGGTGAGCACGGGGCTGACGCCGCCATCACGGAAAAGTACGGTTTTTCGAGGTGCCCTTAAGAAATAAGGAGTGAAGGAACATCCGTGAGTCGTAATCCGTGAACGGGTATGAAAGACTATCCATGTACGAAATAGGCTTTCTTCGGGCGTTGCCCAGGATAGGTTTTCAATAGCCTGTAATACCTCAGGCTGGTTTGAGATAAGTAAGGCCACACCCAATTTTCAAAAGAATTGAGTTCTATCGCAATCTAGCAGGTCGAGCGATGCGCACCATAACGGCTCAAGATCTCTACAACCTCACCAAATGTCCTCATCGCGTCTATTTAGATGCTAATGGCGATCCAGAAAAGAAAGGTGAGGTTGGATCGTTTGTCAAACTTCTGTGGGAATTGGGACTTCAAACAGAACGAGACTACATTGCCAGCTTAGGTCGAGCTGACGTGATAGATTTGGAACCCCTTTCGATCGAAGTTGCTGCTCAAGAAACACAGAAATATATGAAAGAGGGAGTACAGCTCATCTATCAAGGGTGTTTAAAAGATGCCCCCTATGTTGGACGGCCGGATCTCTTGGTGAAAAATGTGGAAATGCGGTCAGCTTTCGGGGACTATGGCTATGAAGCCATCGATATTAAAGCCGGGAGAGGATGGGAGCGTACGGGAGGGAGGAAGCCAAAATTTAAGGCTCATTATGCGTTTCAAGTGATGTTTTATCGGATGTTGTTGAAGGGGATTCAAGGCGCGGTGGCATCGCGTGGGCGCATCATCAATATTGATAAAGAGGTTGAGGAGTTTGACCCGTTGGCATTTGAAGAATCGTTCACTCAGGCACTTGAGTATGTCCAACACTTGGTGAAAGGAAAAGAATCCTCCGAACCGGTTTTAGGTAGTCATTGCCTGTTGTGTGGTTGGTTTACTCATTGCCATCGATGGGTTAAGGACCAGGATGATCCGACCGGCCTTTTTTTTGTGGGCAAACAAAAGTTTCGATTAAAAGAAGTGGGCTTGCGGACCATTCATGATATTGCCGGGATGACAGTCGCTGATTATCTGGCCCCTCCCAATAAGATTCCCCGTATGGGAGAAAAAGCACTGGCTCGGATGAAGCAGCGTGCCCAGGTGGTGTTATCCGATCGGCCTTGGATTCGAGGCGGGTATCTCTTTCCGCAAACAGCCCGCGATATTCATTTCGATATTGAAGATGATCCGACGCAAGGGGTGACCTATCTGTTTGGAATCTTAATTGATGATCATGTGGGGCTACCGACCTTTCAATATTTTGTGGCACGGAATCCGAATGAGGAAGAACGGACCGTCAGAGCTTTTTGGGATTTTTTAGCCGTTGCAGGAGATGTGACGTATTATGTCTATTCTCACAAGGAGCGGAGCACGCTAAGGCAGTTGATGGAACGGTACGATTTGAATCAGGAGGTGTTCGAGGCCTACGTGGCCCGAGAGTATGATTTGTACACCCAATTAATCGTCGAGTACTCTGACTGGCCGACGTTTTCATATAGTATTAAACAGATTGCCAAACGAATTGGTTTTCATTGGAGAGATTCTGATCCATCCGGAGCCAATTCAATCGCCTGGTATAACGAATACCTGGCCAATCCACAGAATGAAGGGTTGTTAAACCGCATTCTGGTGTATAACGAGGATGATTGTCTGGCTATGCTAGCCATTAAACGGTTTTTTGAGCGGCATCAGAGGACAGGAAATGATCAGGCAGCTTCGTCATGGAGAATGATTGAGTAAAGAGACGGTTGAAACTAAACAGGTCAAGTTGGAATTGTGGCCGATCAAGCAGTTTGGCCATAATTGCGTTTCCGTTTGCGCATTAACTATCGGATTAATCTAACCCTTCGTGTCATGGTTTTTGAAGAGAGTTTCGGCCTCTCCAACGATTAAGTAACCATTCCTGTGAATTCAAAGGTTTTTCTTCCGGCATCGGCTTCAACCGCATGTACTGGCCGTCTTCCAATAACTG
>JAYWMS010000407.1:0-3967 GCA_035873215.1 Nitrospirota bacterium
CTTTCACATAGGGCTCGATGTTGCGACAGTTGTAGCAGCCAAATGTCCAAAACTCCACGAGCACAACCTGTCCTCGTAAGTCAGCAAGGCGATGCGGCTTGGCATTGAGCCAGGTTTTGTTCGTGATTTCCGGAGCCGGAACGCCGGTCATGGCATTCAGTGGAGCAAGGAGGGTGCCCCAAAAAATGGTTCCGATGATCAAGGGGGCGATGAATTTATTCGACCAATAAGAACCAAGAAGCTGTTGCATGGTGAACCTCCTCATTAATCAAGGTGCATGGAATCGCACCAAGCTATTTTTTCCGTCCCGTTATCTTTGTTTTTTCGGCCTATTACCATTGCTTCCTGCGCGGGAAAAGATTCTCCTCTTGCCATTCGCTGCCGCTTTTTTTAATAGTCGTCGAAACGCTTCTTCCATTACAGTGGTCTTATTGAATGAGATAGGACAATTCTCATCGCATGTGCGGACGGTATACACTAAAAACGGCCCCTGAAGTTTTGGCCGCGCAATTTTTCGTGGATCTGCCTGGTCTAAAGATACCACGGTATAACATCGCGCCGTCGCAAATGGTAGCTTGTGTGCGTGGCATGCCGGAGTCTGACAATCGCGAGGGCGTGCTCTTGCGGTGGGGGTTGGTTCCATCCTGGGCGAAAGATTTGGCTATCGGACAGAAATTGATTAACGCACGGGCGGAAACCGTCGCGGAGAAACCTTCGTTTCGCCGTTCGTTTCGTCAACGGCGTTGCCTGGTCCTGGCCGATGGGTATTACGAATGGCAGAAGGAAGGAAGGGGCAAACAGCCGTATTACGTTCGAATGAAGGATGAACGGCCCTTTGCCTTTGCGGGTATTTGGGATCATTGGACTGGTGGAGGCGGGCAGACCATGGAGTCGTGTGCAATGCTGACGACGGAACCGAATGAGCTGATGGCAACCATTCATCATCGTATGCCGGTGATTTTGAAGCCGGAGGACTATAGTGGCTGGTTGGATGTTTCGCTCCAGGATTCTTCGGAACTTTCGCGGTTTCTGTATCCCTATCCGGCAACCGACATGGTGGCGTTTCCCGTCAGTCTCAAAGTGAATAATCCAAGGTTTGATGAGGCTGAATGTATCGAAACCGTGGATGTGTGAGCAGTCCCATGCACTACCATCTGTGGTTGAAGCCGTCAGGAGAGTTGTTCGATCGACTTGCCGAATTGATGAAGGATTTACGTCAACGGTATCGCGGACCGGCCTTCGATCCGCATGTGACGTTGCTAGGGGAGATGGAGGGGGATGATTTGTGCGAAAAGGCTAGCTCGTTAGCGAGCAATCTTCCTGTTTTAGAAATCCATCTCGGCGACCCTGCCTACCAAGAGGACTATTTTCACTGCCTGTATTTTACGGTGGACAACACACCTAAAATGAAGGAGGCCCATCAACAGGCCCAACACATGTTTGGCGTTATGCCGCGTTCGGTGTTTCACCCGCATATGAGTCTCTTGTATGGTTTGTTTCCATCTCGAGTGAAACAAGACATCATTGACTCCCTTCCTCATGACCTTCCTCAAATCGGTGTTGCCGATGAGATTGTACTCATGCGCGCGGAGTCTACCAATCCACAAGATTGGCATTCTGTTCAGGCCTATCGCCTGGATGAGAAAGGGAAAGGTAATTAGATTAAGCTGGACTGTTGTTTGCAATCAAAGTGTCAAAGGACTGTTGCACACCGTGCCTTGCAGCAAAAATGCCCTGCACTACGGGGTCTTTTTGATTGTAGCGAATGGCCTTGCAGCTAGCATCTGTAGACGTGCCCCCACTTTCTTGGACTAAAAGCCAGCCGGCTGCCACATCCCATTCATGCAGAAGATCGAAATTCAACGTGCCGTCTGCGCGTCCTGCGGCGACTAATGCCAAGGTATAGGCGATTGAGCCCATAGGTTGGATGTCCGCCTGTTTCGCGTAGGGTGTAAATTGACCTCGCGGGATTCGCGAAGGATTCACGAGAATTTGCAAGCGTTGCGGGGCGGGCTTTATGATTTGTACGGGCTTGCCATTCAACTGCAAACCATCGCCGGCAATGGCGGAAAACAATTCTTTGGTGGCGGGGTTGTACACGACTCCCAGGATGGGTGCACCGTCTTTGACTAATGCAACCGAAATAGAAAATTGAGGGATATTCCGTATGAAGTATTTGGTGCCGTCGATAGGATCAACGACCCAGACACGTTCACGCTTCAGTCGCGTGGGATTATCGGGGCTTTCTTCGGACATCCATCCGTCGTTGGGGAATTGTTGAAGCAATGTATCTTCAAGAATCTGATTGACAGCCAGATCCGCTGAGGTTACCGGTGACCCGTCATCCTTTTCATGCGTTTCAAAACCCTCCTCGGCCATACGCATGGCTTGTTGCCCAGCTTGTATGACAGCTTGGCACAGAATATCAAGTTCGTGATTCATACTGTTTGGAAGGATATGGATGGATGCGGTTTGGTTACGGGCATGTGAAGGTGTGGTCTACAGCTCGGTAATGCTGTGTGGCGTCCATCAGGACTTATTTTCTGGTGAACGTAAACGTATTCGTCACTTTCTTCTGCCCCTTATCGAATAAAGTCCATTCGTGTGTTATATGGGTGTGGTCAATAAAGGTTATCGTCAACTCATGCATGTGCATATCGTTCAGCGATCGCATGCCGGTTCCATCGACGTAGGTGAGCGTGACCTGGTTGGGAGCCGTAAGGTGATGCGAGCGCATTCGCGGCTGGTTTCCCAGCATGCAGTAGTGCGTCATCACGATGTCAGGACCGCTTTGCGTATAGATAGACACCATTTCTTTGGGTGTGCCGGGAAATAAGCGTTCCATCACGGCTGATCCCTTGGCTGTTGGGGTATAGTCCACCATAATCATTTCTTCGCCATCCATGGCCTTTTGCATACCCTGCCAGGTGCCGGTCAGATTCTGGAGATGTTCGAAGGGCGATATGGATACGGGGTGCTCGGCTTGGGCTGTTCCTATGCCCAGGATAATCCATGAGCACAAGAAAATCGAAGGATATGACCAATGCCAGATGGTGGTCTGGGCTCTTCCAAATTTTCTCAGGGAAGACGTATGAAGTTTCATTTCATCGCATTGGTTGATTTGCATCTCGGGGTACTATAGATCTTCAGATTCATGCGAGTCAAAAAGGATCCCCTTTGATAGATTCGAAAACTGAAGGAATAGATGGGCGAGTGGACGCATTGTGGCTAAAGCGCATGAAGCGAGGGCCCATGGATACCATAACGAAGATGGTTCTGGTGGTAGGTAAAGGGTTGCTGGGCAACGCCGACCAAGGGGGTCGACGGCAGATTACCATCATGGAACGTGAAATGTGGGAGCAGGTGATGAAGCAAACTCACGGCCAGTTGTCTGCCTCTGCACGCCGAGCCAACATCTTGATCAGTGGGCTGCGGTTAGCCAAGTCTCGGAAACGTATCCTATTGATCGGGGCCTGCCGGATTCGTGTTCTGGGCGAAACCAAACCCTGTGAGAGAATGGAGGAAGCTCATCCAGGCCTACAGGAAGCGATGGCGCATGATTGGGCCGGTGGCGTGTTTGGCGAAGTGTTAGAAGATGGTGTGATTCAGATCGGCGATGCGGTTTCCTGGGAACCAAGGTGAGGTTTTTCCTGTAGATGATGGAGGTTATGTTCTTTGTGTATGCCTTGTAAAAGAATGGGGTTAGATTTGGCTTTTGCAGCGAGGTAGTTTGGGAGGTGATAACCTCTCATTGTCCTGAAGAACCTTTGGAAGAATAGTTCCATGCATCAGAAGCCGGGGTTCATAGTTTTAAGTCTCGTGGTCGGATAGGATAATGCGATGCGGTCGATTCGAGTCAATCTTCATATTTCCTCCCGTCAATATCTAGCCTACTATAAGGGGACAGCAGATGCTGTGGTGGCGACCTCTGTAGATGGGCGAAAGGTGCGCTTTCCCGCCCGCGTCC
>JAYWMS010000040.1:0-3187 GCA_035873215.1 Nitrospirota bacterium
GATTGAGATATCAGGATTGGTATTGCAAACGTATAAGGTGCCAAAGCTGATCATCCTGGAGAAATCTGAACAGGTTCGTCGAGAGGGTTATGCTTTGTTACGACGTGGGGAGATGCCTGAATTGGCGCATCATCTTCGAGCCGGGACATTAACCGATGTAGACGTGGAAACCTGCCGGATTGACGATGATTCTCCGGCGTTGGGCAAGTCACTGGAGGAAATGGCCATTCGTTCGAGGACGGGAGCATCCGTCATTGCGTTGTTGCGTGATGGGGTCACACAATCGAATCCGTCCCCGAAAACATTGTTGGAATCCGGAGACATCGTTGCGCTATTAGGTCCACGTGATATGATCCGCCGAGCCATGAGCTATCTCGTTGATGCCACAGATGAATAAAGCTTCTTGAGTTTCCGCGCCGGATGGCCGATCCGCGCCTCTTTTCCTTCCTTCCTCTCCATCTCAATCCGATAATCCTTCAACAAACCTCGAAAGAGAGGAAAGTATTGCCTCTTCAGCAGGACATGTAAACCTCCGATAATTTCTACAGATTCAATGGTGGAATTACCACCTGCTCATTACTCATCTACTGAAACGATCAAGTCAGGTTCGGGGCTTGATACCACAAGCATAAGGCTATCGGGGAATGAACAACCATTAGAACCAAGGGGATCGTGATATGAATATAACCCCACAACGTAAAGATGGTGCGACAGTGTTGGATCTTTCTGGACGATTCGAGTTCTCGTCGAGAAAAATGTTTATGAACGCACTTCAAAAAGCCCAAGAAGGATCACCGACCCAAGTTATTAATAATTTAGAAGGTGTCCCCTTCTTGGACAGCGCAGCACTCGGTCTTTTGGCACTCGCCCAACAAAATCTCAAGGTGCAAAACATTCACCTAAGTTTGTTAAATCCACAAGAGTATGTGAAGAAGGTTCTAGAGTTGGCGAATTTCCAGAAATTTATTCCGATCGCTTCTAGTATTGCTGAAGCCAAATCAGCCGTCCTTGTTTAGGATACAAGAGGCAAGAATGTTAGCTAAGTTATTCATGATCGAGGCTGCTGCCGGTTTCACCTGATGTTGACCATGATGCTGAAGGCTGTGAGCCATGACATGGTCAATTCATCAAATGGGACCGATGGCTTTACTCGGTTTCGCTAGCCCCTTATAGGATTGTTTTTCTTCGACTTTATGATGTCGGAGAAGGGTAAAACCAATACGATCCGAAGTTGGTCAGAGATCTTCCCACCGTGAAAATCATTTCTATGCCTGGATGTAGCAAGCCCAATGGGCAAAGGCCCCTCTGAAGCACAAAATGCCTTGGTCCGACCATTCGCTTTCAAAGTCATGAGACCTTGGCGAACAGATGAGCGTCGTCCGCAAGCGCTTCAGGGTCAATGATCCTAGAAACGGCAGTTGGGCGCAAAAAAGACCTGTAAGATATTGGTGTGCGTCGTGAAAGAGAAAAAGTCGTGGTCACCTTGGTGGTGATGAGACATTTGTCTGTTTTGTGAGGTGCGCCAACAGCTTGCGAGGACTTTGGTGATCCAACTGCTGTTTCTAGGATGATGGTGGCTGCTCAGTCCTAGGCCAGGAATTGTCCTTCGATTTCGACCTAGGTGAACGTGTGACAACCTGAATTTCGGTATGAGGATAGATCGTGAAAAAGCATATTTTAGTTGCCGAAGATGATCCCATTTCTCGTCGCTCCACGATTGCGATATTGAGCAAGGATGGCTATCGAATCGTTGAGGCGGTCAATGGGACGGAGGCATGGGGCATTTTGGAACAACCGGAGAGTCCCAAGCTGGCGATTATTGATTGGATGATGCCGGGTCTCGACGGACTGGACCTATGTCGAGGGCTGAGTGATCGCGTCGATGGACGATTGGTGTATGTCATTCTACTCACTGCTAAAGGAGAGCGAAATGATGTGGTCACTGGTTTAGAGGCAGGTGCGGATGACTACATGATCAAGCCCTTCCATGCGGAAGAATTGCGAGCCCGTGTGCGAGCCGGATTTCGGATTCTTGAATTGCAAGAAGGGTTGTCGAAACGGGTGGGTGAACTCGAACAGGCCCTGATCCAGATCAAGAAACTGCAGGGATTACTCCCTATTTGTTCCTATTGCAAGAAAATTCGTGATGATGGGAATTATTGGCACCAGGTTGAAGAATATATCTCACACCATTCCGAAGTGAAATTTAGCCATGGAATCTGCCCCAATTGCTTCGACAAGGAAATGGCACCGCAATTACTAGCTCTCAAAAAAGGACTCACCACCTAAACGGTCATCAGATGATTGTCGTGACCCACATAAAGTTTCTCCTGTCCTGACGATTCATTATTTCGCCGCGGGGTTCTTGGTCGCCGGTTAATCATTAATGTTCTCCATCGCCCAGACTGCCCAAAGGTGAACTAAGGCCGTGGAGTCACGATCAGCTGCTTTTTGTAATGTCGCCAAATCTTTTTTCCCGCCAAATTTTCCTATCCGGTAAGCTGCCTCCGTTCGAACTCCAGCATCGCTATCGTATAATAACCGTTTTCGAAGTTTTGGAAGCGCTCGTACATCAGCCAATTCCCCTAAGGCCGCGACCGCTCCCTGGCGTACGGCCGGATCGGGATCTTGTAGGACATCAAGCAAGGCCGGATAGGCCCTGGGAGATTCAAGTTGCATCAGGGCTTCTACAGTAGCTTGACGGCTGGCAACTGTTCCGACCGATAAGGCTTGTGCGAGTACATCAATGACTGAATCTTTTGGACCTATTTTGCCTAGTGCCTGAGCAGATGCATGTTTAACCGCCAGCTCCTTATCGACAAGACCTGCGACCAAGCCGATGGTGGCATCGTCATTGACTCCTTCTCCGATTTCGCCGATGGCCCAGGTGCTGTATTCCCGGACGAGTGGGTCAGAATCTTTTAATGCGATAACTAGGGCCTGCAACCCTGAGGGATGAGCGATTTTCCCCAATGAAAGCGCGGCTGTTTGACGAACACTGGGATCAGGGTCTTTCAGAAGATGTCCCAAGGTCGCGGTCAGCGTGACAGGATCCTGAAGGGTAGATTCCGCTTCGCAGGCGGGACAAACGAAGAGGCTCAAAACCAGAAGTGTCAGTCGAAGACAGGGTATTGGCATGGTGGCGGGAGGAGTTAAGTCGCGTGAGGCGGTTCTTTGGGGAGAGGAG
>JAYWMS010000511.1:0-4532 GCA_035873215.1 Nitrospirota bacterium
CTTCATGATTTCTTTTCAACGGTTCCCTGATCTTGGCCTCCCATTGGAATAACTCTTCTCTTCAACTTCTCCCTGACAAAAATTGACACAGGATATTCTTCCTGGCATGAGTACATAGGCTAAATTCGTGGCCAGATTCCAGGCCGTCGCCTAAGCTTCCAATATCCTCATCATCGATAGACTTTAGGAAAGGACTTCCCATGCCAGCATCAGCCAAACGCACCTCGCCAGCCTCCTCTAAGGGTCTTCCCCGTTGGAACTTATCTGGTCTCTTGGCCAACCCGGAGAAGGATTTCGTGTCCTTGACCAAGCAGATGGAGAAGGATGTTAAGAGTTTAGAGGCCCAACGTAAGAACCTCCGCAATAGCATTTCTCCTCAACAGTTCCTGAAGGCCCTCAAGACAAGCGAAGCGCTGACAAGCCTGGCTTCGCGCTTAGCAGCGTTTTCTCAACTGTGGTTTGCGGAAAACACGAAGAATCAGGGGGCACGTGCGTTTGAAGCCAAGGTCAAGGACCAGCTGACTCGATTGGGCAATCGCACGTTATTTTTTGATCTGTGGTGGCAACAACTGGATACGCGCCATGCCACGCGTTTACTCAAGCACGCGGGCGACTTCCGGTATTACCTGGAATCACTACGACGTCTCAAAGATCACACGCTGACCGAGCCGGAAGAACGCATCGTGAACCTGAAAAACACGACTGGGCGGGGTGCGCTGGATTCGCTATACGATGTCATGACAAACGGATTCTCCTTTTCCCTGCGCATCAAAGGATCCGTAAAGAAATTGAACCGAGAACAATTATCCTCCTTTGTTCGCCACCCATCGGCCAGCGTTCGAAAAGCCACCTACCAGGAATTGTTAGGTGTCTACGGGTCTCAGTCAGATGTGCTAGGGGAAATTTATAAATCATTGGTTTTGGATTGGAAAAACGAGGGAGAGTTACGGACCTATCCATCGCCAGTGTCGATTCGAAATATCAGCAATGATATTCCTGATCCTGTCGTCACCACGCTACTAAAGTGCTGTCGAAAAAACCGCCAGATCTTTCAAGACTATTTCCGGATCAAAGGTAAACTCTGTGGCCTGCGCAAGATGACACGCTACGATATCTATGCCCCACAACAAGGCGAAAAGTCTTCGTATCCGTTTCAACAAGCCGTCCGATTGGTTTTCGATGCCTACCAACAGTTTTCTCCGACGCTTGCGGAACTTGCTCGGCGGGTTCTTGAGGAGCGACACCTCGATGCCAAACCTGCCAACGGAAAGATGGGAGGTGCCTTTTGCTATAGCGTACACCCGGAGCGCACCCCCTATGTACTCCTCAACTACAACGGTGACGCACGCGACATCGCCACTCTTGCCCATGAGTTAGGCCATGCCGTTCATAGCATGCTGGCCAAACAGCACTCTATCTTCACCTTTCACGCGACCTTGCCATTAGCCGAAACCGCTTCGGTCTTTGGCGAGCAACTGCTCTCCCAAGCCCTCTTACAAGACGCCACCAATCTTTGCGTCAAACAGCGTCTTTTGTTGAGTCAGCTTGATGATCTCTATGCCACGATCATGCGACAGGCCTACTTTGTCGAATTCGAAAACCAGGCCCACTCGATGATTGCTCAGGGAGCCACACTCGATGCTATAGCCAATACGTACCAAAATCTTTTGCGCGAGCAATTTGGCAAAGCGGTTCCAGTTGGGAATGAATTTCAATGGGAATGGCTCACGATACCACATATCTACCGGAGCCCTTTTTATTGTTATGCCTACAGCTTTGGAAATTTGCTTGTTCTCGCACTCTATCAACAGTATCAAGAAGAAGGGGCCTCATTTATCCCTAAATATATCCGGTTGCTCTCTCAAGGTGGGTCACAAAGTCCGCAGGACATGTTAACGCCCTTAGGTGTCGACATGATGTCGGAGAAGTTCTGGCAAGGAGGATTTAATTATATCAAACGAATGGTCCAAACTCTGGAACATACCCTCTGATCAGTGATACTTGGGGCAGTTTCGAAATCATGGGTCATGGGGGTTCCAGCACAAAATGCAAAAACTGGCTTGATTTGGAGCGTTCGCTTGCGTTAGCCTTTCACCGC
Source organism: Nitrospirota bacterium (assembly GCA_035873215.1). GTDB lineage: Bacteria > Nitrospirota > Nitrospiria > Nitrospirales > UBA8639 > JAYWMS01. Next base: position 2,099 of record JAYWMS010000511.1, read on the forward strand.
TCCGCAGATGAACCGATCTGCAAAGTAGTATTGTCGTATCGTTGTTGGGCGGAACCAGAGAAAGGAATGGGGAACATGCCAGAAAGTGCGTATGTGTTAATCAATGTGCTTCCCGGGCAGACAGCTAATGTCAAAAACCTGCTTGCAGAAATTGCTGAGATTAAATCAATCGATGCCTGTTGGGGAAAACCCGACATCTTTGCCAAAGTCGAAGTTAAAACACAGGAAGATCTCACGCAACTGGTCCTGACAAAAATTCATGCGATCGAAGGAGTCTCGCAAACTGACACCCATCTCGTGTATTTACTCCAGGAGTAGCCTGCTTGGTAAAAAATGAAGAGTTATGAATCCAGGGAGAATAAGTATAGAAAGATACATTCTCCGTCACCCTTAACCTATTTCTCCCTTTATTCCACCCCTCTTAGGGATCAGCTCCTTCAATAAATCCCCGCTTCTCTCTGAAGCCATCGTACATAGTTCACAATCTCTTGAACATCGCTTTCCGACGCATCTGCGATTTTGGGCATATTGCCGAACTTCCAATGATGCGCTCGAACGCCTTGGGCCGCGGCACGATAAAAAGCAAAATCTGCGTGGTGCGAAGGTTCATAGATTTTGTGAACGAGCGGCGGGCCATGATCTGTCCCCACTCCCTGCGCCCCGTGACAACGAGAACACAAACCCTGAAATCGTTCCGCTCCCGAATGAAATTCCTCAGGAACCTCCAAGGCGGCCACGGATACGGCAGGCTGCGCACGTTGGGTTCCTGTACCATGCTCCTGGTGCGAACTCTCCTCGGCCGACGAACACGAGGTCCCGAGAACCCACAATAAGACAACTATTAGCCACCCCATTTTTTTGTACGCGAATCGGTTCCTCATCACAAAACCTCACCTTTTTTGCACTGTTCATCAATCATCAGTTACTTGATCCCTGGTACATAGTCCACGGGATCTTTCATACCAACCTCTCGAAATCCTTCGAGGCGAATGAGGCAACTATCGCATTGCCCACAGGCAAGACCGTCTGCATGCGGATCATAGCAACTGTGGGTCCATTCAAACGGCACCTGTAAGTCTTGGCCCTGACGAATAATGTCAGCTTTGGTCATCATCAGTAGAGGTGCTTTCACTTCCAGAGGACATCCCTCCACTCCACGCTTCGTGCCCAATCGGCCCACTTCGGAGAAGGCTTTCAAAAACTCAGGCCGACAATCAGGATACCCAGAATAATCGCGAATGTTCGCTCCAATGAAGATTGCCTCGGCCTGTACCACTTCAGCATATGCCAAAGCTAAGGATAAGAATATGGTATTACGTGCCGGCACATACGTACAGGGAATACCGTCCTCCCTCTGGGCCACTGAACGATTCTTTGGGACAGCTATTTCATCGGTCAGCGCTGACTGCCCAAACACGGATAGGTCAAGGCGAACCACTTTATGTTCACAGGCTTCCAACCATTCAGCGATGCGTTGCGCTCGCGTGATTTCAATGTGATGTCGTTGTCCATATTCCAGAGTGAGCAGGTAGAGTTGGTTACCGTCACGTTTAGCCATAGCCGCAGTGACGGCCGAGTCCAACCCCCCACTTGCCAAAACCACTGCCTTCATGTGTCACCCTCTTATGGGAATGTTGAAAAAAGCCGCCAGCGGCGTTCTCGCCAATGTGCCGTGCTCACGTACTGGGAGTACGCTCCGCGCCCCAAATTGGCTGCGGCCTTGCTGGACGAACTTTTTTGACCATTCCCGTCGGCTGCTGATATCGATTTCGCCTAGGGATTTTATGGGCAATGTGAGAGAAATATTCAACAGACCCCTTATGGATGTGAGACTGTTAATTCCCGGCCCTAATCATATGTTTAACATAGACAAGAGCATACTTAGTTGAGAACTCAATGGCAAAATAGATGGGAGGGAGGCAGGGTAAACACTACGCCGAGCGCCTGACGCAATCAAAAAATAGGCAGGAGAAATGAAGAAGGAGGGTGGAAGGAAATCAGGCAACCATAGGAGACCTAAGAACCCTAGACTCACTTGCATAAAAAACAGTGATCAGCTGCGTTGCTCTCCCTTTTCTATCTTTTGCATGAGCTCAATGCGTGATTGACATTCAATGCAATAGCGCGCAAATGGCAAGGCCGTCAAGCGTTTTTCGCTGATCTCCACATCACACTCGGCGCAATGCCCATAAGTCCCTTCTTCTAAACTGGCCAGCGCTTCGTCAATCATTTGCCGCTCCCGATTTCGCATTTCTTGCAACGAAATCCCCATCTCTCGATCCAGATCGACCAGGGCTTGGTCTCCACTGTCCATCGCGGCCTCTAACCGACGCTGTTGCTCATCCGTTAACGACTGTCCCAGTTTGGCTTGTATTTGTTGAACCAGAGCCTTGCGTTTGGCCAAGAGAATCTTCTTGAGCGCCCCCTTTCGTGG
>JAYWMS010000064.1:0-12965 GCA_035873215.1 Nitrospirota bacterium
ACTATTGTTTCATCCTATGAGCAATTTACCTATCCCAAAAGCCAGCTTGGGGAAAACACCGATCTGCTCAAGGAAGAAACAATAGTGAAGATTCTTTTGTACCATGGGGATCCTATTTCCGTGGAGCTGCCCATTTTCATGGACCTCAAAGTCGTGGAGACTGACCCGGGTGTTCGAGGTGATACTGCAAGTGGCGGAACCAAGCCAGCCGTGGTCGAAACGGGTGCGACCATCAAAGTGCCCCTGTACATGGAGTCGGGTGAGATCATTCGAATCGATACCCGGACCCGTGCGTATGTGGAGCGAGTTCGATAGCAAATACGTTGGACCCTTGAGCGATGGTGTGTGTCTGGTGTGCCTGAAAAACAATCATTGTCTATTGATAAAGTTGGGGACTGCATGAAAAGTGAGCAGAGAAAAGAGATTCAGGAACTAGTTGAGATCCTCGCAGAACAAAACCTCACCGAAATAGAAGTGGAACGAAAGGATTTACGGATTCGGATACGCCGGGAATCAATGAGCCCGCCAGTGTCGTTGCCTAGTGCCCTCACCCCGCCAGTTCAGTCTCATGTTCCCATTCAAGTAGCAATTGAGGTTCCTGAAACTGATCAGTCCGGGTTTTTAACCGTGACTTCTCCGATAGTCGGGACATTCTATCGCTCACCCTCTCCAGATTCAGATCCGTTTGTTGAAGAGGGGGATGGTGTTCACAAAGGTCAGGTGCTGTGTATTGTCGAAGCTATGAAACTGATGAATGAAATCGAGTGCGAGTTTGACGGGAAAATTGTGAAAATTTTGGTCGACACTTCTGCGTCGGTTGAATATGGACAGCCCCTGTTTCTGATTGATCCTGCCACGACCGAATAATTCGTCATTGTGATATTTAAGGTAGCGTGTGTTTAAAAAAATCCTCATTGCCAATCGTGGAGAAATAGCCTTACGCGTCATACGAGCGTGTCGCGAACTGGGCATTCAGACCGTCGCCGTCTATTCAGAAGCCGACGTCCGGTCTGGGTATATCCGCCATGCCGATGAACATGTCTGTATTGGCCCGCCTGACAGTACCCAAAGTTATCGAAATATTCCCAACGTGTTGAGTGCCGCCGAGATCACTGGTGCCGATGCCATTCATCCAGGTTATGGGTTTCTTGCGGAAAATGCGCACTTTGCCGAGGTCTGTGAGTCGATTGGCATGACTTTCATTGGTCCCACTTCCGATCAGATCGCCTTACTGGGTGACAAATCCAAGGCTCGTGAAACCATGCTGAAACATGGCATTCCAGTGTTGCCGGGAAGTGAGGGCGAGATTGCCAATCTGGATCAGGCGACGGCGATTGCGAAAAAGCTTGGGTATCCTGTCATTGTCAAAGCTTCGGCCGGTGGGGGAGGACGAGGCATGCGCGTCGTGGGGCGCGAAGAGGAGTTGGGAAAGGCCATCTTGGCAGCTCAGGTTGAAGCCCGCACGACCTTTGGTCATGACGGAGTCTATCTTGAGAAATTTTTTATCGATCCTCGGCATGTTGAAGTGCAAGTGTTGGCGGATCAACATGGACAGATCATTCATCTTGGGGAACGTGATTGTTCCGTCCAGCGGCGCTACCAGAAATTGATTGAAGAATCTCCATCTCCTGCTGTTGATGATTCTTTACGGACGGAAATGGGAAAGGTGGCGGTGAAAGCTCTGAAGGCGGTGCACTATCGTAATGCTGGCACGGTAGAATTCTTACTCGATCAGCGTCATAAGTTTTATCTCATGGAAGTCAATACACGCATTCAGGTGGAACATCCGGTCACGGAGATGGTCACCGGCATAGATTTGATCAAGGAGCAGATTCGTGTGTCAGCGGGCTTGCCACTTAAGATTCGGCAGAAGGATATTCGTTTAACGGGGCATAGTATCGAATGTCGTATCAATGCGGAATGTCCTGATACCTTTAAGCCGAGCCCGGGAACAGTGACAAAATTTCAAATGCCGGGAGGGCCTGGGGTCCGTGTCGATACGGACATGGAAGCACCAGGACAAGTGCACCCGCACTATGATTCGATGATTGCTAAACTTATCTGTCATGGACAAGATCGCGAAGAAGCCATAGCCCGTGCTCACCGGGCATTGGGTGAATTTATCGTAGAGGGCGTAAAAACGACGATTCCCTTGTTACGGGTCATTCTAAGCGATCCTGATTTTCAGAAAGGTCGGGTGACAACCGGGTTTCTCGACCGTTTTGTCGCTCGTCGCGTGTCTTGACGGTCCCTCCAATTTAATTTTCCAGTGCGAGAAACCTCTCTTCATGGCCTCTATTTGATTCTCGATGAGCGATGGTCAGAAAAAGTCTGTTTGCGCGACATGTTGCTAGCGGCTGCCACGTGTGGCGTTCGTCTTTTCCAATATCGAAATAAGGAAGAGTCCATGAAGGCTGCCTATACTCATGGGCTTCCTCTGCGAAAGGCGGCAAAAGAGGCTCAGGTCCAGTTTATTGTCAATGATCGTTGTGATTTGGCATTGGCACTTGAAGCGGACGGAGTCCACCTTGGACAAGACGATCTTCCCTTGGATCTTGCAAGATCCCTCATGGGAGCCAAACCCATCATTGGTATTTCCACCCATGGTCCTGAACAGGTAGAAGCGGCCACACGTGGAGGTGCCAACTACCTTGGTTTTGGTCCAATCTTTCCAACGGCAACGAAAATTGACCACGAACCAGTCGTTGGCATTGATGGGTTAAAGCAAGCTCGTGCACGGACCAATCTGCCAATTTTTGCAATCGGCGGAATTACGATTGAAGCAATCCCGTCTCTGGTTGCCGCTGGAGCGGATGGTGTCGCTGTGGCTTCAGCGATCTTAAATGCTACAGATGTCAAGAGAACCCTTCACGATTTTCTCACCCGCCTGACTTAAGGGCACCTCTAAAAACCAGACATTTTTTGTGAGGGCAAGGAAGCCGCGCGCGGAAAATCGGAGTGTATGGGCGAATACATGAGGATTTGAGCACGCGGCTGACGCCGCCATCACGGAAAAGGACGGTTTTTAGAGGTGTCCTTAATCATAGACGCGAGTTCTCCAATGGCCGGTGTGCGGCTGAGGATTGTCACTCCTGCTTCCCAATCCTGTTCTACGTGAGTCTGAAAAGGAATCGGTCCGAAGATAGGTACCTGGCACAGCTGTCGAAGGAGCTCGACGGTTGATTCTTGTTGAATCCTATGTTCAGCTAAACCTGTTGGTGGTCTCGTCTCATTCAAAACAATACCCAGAATCGGAATGCCATAGTCACGAAGTGCTGCCAGCGTCAGGCGAGTATGGTTCACGGCTCCCAAAGCCGTTCGACTGACAAGGATACAGGGTAATTGCAGAAACTTTATGAGATCTCGGACATCATATTGTTCTGTGAGCGGGACCATGACCCCTCCTACACCTTCGACAAGCATGTACTCATGACAAGATGCAAGAGTGTGGTAAGCCTCCGCAATTACCTCGAACTGAACAGTCGAATTGGCTTGTCTGGCAGCGTCAACCGGGGCCAGTGCCTTTTTAAACCGATATGGTGTAACCAGGTCTTTGAGTTCTTTAGGTGTAAGGAGTTGATGAAGACGAGTGCCATCATTGGGTTTCCCGGGGGGCCCCGATTCGATTCCCGTTTCTATGGGTTTCATGACACCAATGATCAGTTCCATTCGCTGTAGGGCAATCCCTAACGCAGCGGTTACAATCGTTTTACCAACCTGGGTATCGGTTCCTGTGACAAACAGGCCACGGCTGCTGTATTGAATGGAAGGAGTTGTGTTCGGCATAAATCGAGAGGGGGCAGATGATCCGAATATCTAGGTCGAAAGTTTATCTGGATATATCGCGGCTTGCCGCAGCCGACGGAAATGGTCAAAAAAGCATGCCCTGAGTCTTTCCGAAGGGTCCGCTTTGTCACCCGCCCAAACCCCAAGGGCGCCAAGACGCCCTTTTCCACGGGCAAGGCCGCAGCCCTTTTGGCGCGCGGAGCGTACTCACAGTACGTGAGCGCGAACGCTGCGAAGAGCGGCAAGTCTGTGAGCCCGAAGGTCAGGCAACAGGGCGAGAACGTCGCTGGCGGCTCCTTCGACCAGGCTCAGGACATGTTTTTTCAACATTCCCATTATTGTTTCTCATGGATCTGGGCTAGGGTCGTCACATGAAGTTCGCATTGATTCATTTATCAGGCCCACATCAAGGCAAGACTCAATATTTTGATAAGCCGTTGGTGTCCTTGGGGAGTGCTCCTGATAATGATCTAGTGTTCCCCGCAGAAGGCCCTCAGGAGGGCATCCCTCATCGAGTTGAGTTGGTCCAGACGGATTGTGAGGTCCAATTCCGGAATCACGATTCGAATCATACTACCCTCATCAATCACAATCCTTTGGTTGAAGCGGTTCTTCAAGATAAAGATCTGATGCAACTGGGACCTGAAGGTCCCAAACTCCGCTTCCGTATTCGAGCCGAAGCGTATGCGGCATGTAAGGGAGGCCCTGAACTCCTGCGAGATGCCCTGGATGTTGCCACCGAAGCCAGAAGAGCTGGTCGAGGTCGAGTGCGGCCCTTTGTTGGCCAATTGGCCCATGAGTTACGCCGCAATGCGTCACACACGACCCAAATGCTGTTCGCTGCCCTATTGGTTCTGGTGATAGGGGGATTGGGTGGTCTTGGGTACTACTCCTATTCCTTTCAGCAAAACTATACACGCCAACTATTCGTCTTATCTAAAGAATTGGAGTCTGCCCGAATCACCCAAAAGGACCTTGAAAGGCGGACCATAGAAGAGCGACAACGCTTGCAGGATGTGCTTCATCAACGACAAACAGAATTAGATCAACTTGCCGCCCAAGTTGAAGCCCAACAACAGGCGAGCAGTCAAGCGTCAGTAGAAGAGGTTCGCATACTTGAGGCCCGTCTCAAGACCTTAGAAACCGAAGCTGCAAACGCCGAGGTGCTCATCAAACGGTACGGTCCCTCCATTGGTTTTCTGTATGTTGCCTTTGGGTTGTTTGACGAGGGAGGAATACCCCAAAACTTTTCCAAGATTCCCTTAGAATATATGGGGACTGGCTTTCTCATCGATGGAAAGGGCCATCTTGTCACGAACCGCCACATCGTAGAACCGTGGCATATTAATCCATCCGTTGGTCCATTGGTGGAAGCCGGGCTGGCCCCCAAATTGCTCACTCTACTGGCCTATTTTCCCAATCAACCCCAACCCTATAAAGTGTCGGTCCTGCGTGTGTCGGACCAAGGTGATGTGGCCCTCGGTCAACTTTCCCCGGTGCCCCAAGGAATCCCGTCTATTCCCATCCATCCACTCGCCCAACCGAGTGCTATCGGGGAACCTGTCATGGTGTTAGGGTATCCTGTTGGCGTGGAGGCGCTTCTCGCTCGTATGGATGAATTCACCGTGGATACGTTACTCCGCGATTCTGGTCATGATTTGAAAATACTCATTCAAGGTGTGGCAAATCTTAAAGGCATTCGTCCCTTGGCCACGCAAGGTCATATTGGAGATGTGGTTCCAAAACGGATTGTCTATGATGCTCCCACGACAGGTGGGGCGAGTGGCAGTCCGGTCTTTAACAGTCGAGGAGAAGTGATCGCAGTGAATGCTTCCGTGATGACTCGTTTCGGGGGAGCGAATTCCGGCGTGCCCATTGACCTGGCTCTTGCCCTTCTTTCACCGGAGTCCTAACCAGATGTCAGAGCTGTCACGGAGGCTGACCGATGTGTCCTTTCAGGCCTCCGTTCCCCAAAGGCTGGCTGTACCCGTGGTGCTGCTTGTGCGTGCAGGCCATTATTTATTCTACCACCGAACTGACATAGTACTGGCGAATGAAGAAGCATAAACGACGGCGTGCCTGGAACGTCCTCGGCGAAGAGCCGACACTCAGGAGTGTGACTCTCGACGATAACGCTCCTTTGATGAGCGATGACGAGATTGGAGAAATTCTTGGGCTCATTCCCCAATTCGCTGGCAAGACAGTTCTTGAGTTAGGGGCAGGAATTGGCCGATTCACGCGTCTGTTTGCGGAAACAGCACATTCGGTCACCGCCCTAGATTTTTCGGAAGGATTTATGGAGACGAATCAAGAATCCACCTCTCACTTCGGCAATGTGGAGCATTGTTGTGCAGATGTTCTGGAGTGGGAATATCCCATAGGCGCGTATGATTTCGTGTTCAGCAATTGGCTGCTCATGTATTTGGATGACGGTGACATCCGAAAACTTCTTCGAAGTATTCACTCCTGTCTGTCAAACGCCGGGACAGCTTTTTTTAGAGAAAGCTGCCTTTATCCGGCTTCCGGAGGTAAGAAAACTACGGACAAGCTGCGAATCGAAGTAAGAGACATCGTCGAGGTCACAAATTATCGAGCCCCCCTGTTTTACGAGAAAGCCTTTGACCAAGCTGGCTTCGCGGTGATTGCTAAGGGAAACATCAGGTTGTATGAGAAGTGGTTTAAGAACAAGAATCAGAAGTTCTGGGTTGTCAAGAAACGCAATCGCGTGCGTAAAAAAGATGGATAATGGGTTACATTACCCTGTGACCCACGAGGCTTTGTCTTGGTAGGAGGGAAAGGAACGAGGCTGCGCCCCGAATTCTTCCAGCCGTTTTCCCATTCGTTCTTTCAACCTAGGAAGCGAAATGGCGATGCGGTTACGAGTAAAAAGTTCTTGATTCTCGGCGAGCCGCTCCTCAAGGTTTCTCACGACCGATTCATAGCCGGCTTGGAGAAGATGGACGCGGTCACGGAAACTCAAAAAACTTCCTTCGAGTAAGCGAGACATTGAGGGATGGGGTGAGATAATGAAGAACTCTTTGTCGGGATGTTCCTCTCGGAACAGCTGGAAGGCTTGGGAGAACCGGGCATTGTAGTTGATCCGCTTAGCCTGGTCTCCGATAGAATGAAATCCCCTCTTCCGAACGGAGTGGCCGTTAATCTTGGGTTTCCACAAATCTTTGCCTGTTGGGTCAGGCCGGAGGAGGACAGTTGGGTTGATGATCACCATAAATTCGACCTCGTTCCAGACAGGCAATTCAAATAGCGGTATTCCACCAACTCCACCATCGATGTAGTCGCGGTCATTTATCTTTATGGGGCAAAAATACACCGGGGCTGCAGCCGAGGCGCAGATGGCTTTCGAGATCGGAACCTCAGAATATTTCTCATCCCCGAACATCACTGTTTGTCCAGTTTCTAAATCGATTGCAGGAATGTAGAGCTCCTTCCCAAGTCCCTCAAACGAATTGCTCAGCCCTTTCGCCGCAAACGTCGCTTCAAGGTATCGAGCGAACGGCTCCAATGAATACACTCCGCTTGGTAAGGCGTTCTGAGCTTTGTTCACCAGATCGATGAAACTCATTTCCTGCCAGTTCTGATAAAACGATTTGAGTAAGGGTAAAAATTGCTGGGCTGTGCGCAGGAACGTCTTGAAGCCCTCGCCCATGGCTGGTGCAGCGATGTCTCGACGCTCGAAATAGTATGGCCGTTTTCCAGATAGATTGGCCTTGAGGATTTCTTCCGGTCGCACACCGTTCGCTAACAGGGCCGCTGCCGGTGAACCGGCACTAATACCGATGTAGCGGTCAAAATCATTGGTGGTGAAGCTCTGGTCAAACGCATCGTCCAGCGCGGTGAGGGCCCCGATTTCAAATAGATAGCCTCCGAATCCTCCACCTGATAATCCCAGTGCAACCTTAGATAATCTTGCCATCCGGCTACTCCTTTTACCATCTTCAACGGTCTGTAAAATGCGACTGACGCTTCTCTAAAAAGGCGGCAATCCCCTCCTTCTTATCCTCTGAATCGCAGAGCTCTCCAAACAAACTTGCCTCTAAAGCTAATCCTTCCTGAAGCCCCAGTTCCTCGGATTTCCGGATAGATCGAAGCCCCGCCCGGACTGCGAGTTGAGGTTTCGAGGCAATACGGCGCGCCAACCCCATGGCTTGACGCAACAAATCGTCCGGTGGAAGCACCTTAGATACTAATCCTAAAGCCTTCGCTTCCTGCGCAGAAATGGAATCGCCGGTGAGGATCAGTTCTGTGGCAATTGAGCGCCCGATAAGGCGAGTGAGACGTTGGGTGCCACCAAACCCCGGGATAATGCCCAGGTTGATCTCCGGTTGCCCAAGCCGAGCCCCTTCTGCGGCAAGACGCATGTGGCAGCACATGGCCAATTCGAGTCCTCCGCCGAGGCAAGCCCCATTAATCGCCGCGATGATCGGCTTTTTGAAACACTCAATCTTATTAAAAATTGCCTGACCACTCATGGCCATCTCTGTGCCTTTTTGTGGAGAGGGAATCCCGGCCAGGATGCGAATATCCGCGCCGGCTATGAAAAATCGTCCGGCACCCGTTAACACCACCACCTTGACGTTGTCATCAACCGCCAGTTCGTCCAAGGTCGATTCCAACTCCTCCAGTAAGCCGGTGGTGAGTGTGTTTCCAGGAGGATGATTAATCGTCAAAAGTGCAATAGAGTTTTCAACTGTTCGATCGAGGTATGAGTGGGTTAACGTTGTCATGCTTGACCTCTCTCCTTTTTTTCAGCAGCAATTCATTCCTGATGAATGGCTAGTGGTATCAGTATGTAAAAAATCCACGCCCCGCCTTTCGACCCGTAAATCCGGCATCTACCATCCGACGCAGCATGGGGGCTGGCCAGAAGCGCATGCCGAGGTTCTGTGCCATATCTTCTAATTCACTCAACACCTGGTCGAGTCCTATCTCGTCGGCATAGTGCAATGGACCTTCCTTATCTTTTGGGAACCCCGTTCCTGCCATCATGGCCAGATCGATGTCACGTGCCGAGGCCACACCCTCTTGGAGGGCAATCACGGCTTCGTTTATCAGGGTGAGCAGCAGTCTGGATGGTTTCCACATGGTTCCGCGGCGGACTGTGTCATCCATGTTGTCTTGAATTAATTTCTCTACCTCACCGTTGGCCGTTCCACTATAGTCGTAAAACCCACGTCCCGCCTTCACTCCCAACCGCCCGTCCTGGACCAGTTTCTCTAATAATCCGGCTGGGGCCATGCGGGGCCCAAAGCTCTGGTAGAGAATACGCGCGACGTCCAATGAAATATCGAGTCCGACGATATCCAGCAGACTGAAAGGTCCCATGGGCATTCCAAAGGCCACCATGTCCTGGTCGATGGCTTTGTGTGTGACCGCACCTTCCTGCAGACAAAGAACCGCTTCATTCAGATAGGACATCAACAGGCGGTTCACCAAGAAACCGGCGCATTCTTTGACCACAATCGGAGCCTTCCGAATGCTTTCGGCGAAACCTACCATGTCGTCGACCGTCTGAGAGTCCGTGGCAAGTCCGGGAATAATTTCCACTAGCGGCATCGCATAGGCGGGATTAAAAAAGTGGAGACCAACTACTTTGCCAGGGCGACTTGTGCTTGATCCCAGCGCTGAGATGGACAACGCCGAGGTATTACTGGCAAAGATCGTTCCAGAAGGGCACAACGTATCCAGCTCTTGAAACAGTTGCTGTTTCAGTTTCAAATCTTCAGAAATGGCCTCTACCACCAAGTCGACATCCTTCAATTCCGACAGGCTCGTCGCCCCCGTTACCAGCAACATTTTTGCTTCGAGTTGCTCGGGAGTCATTTTGCCCTTATCTACCCTTGTCTGGTAAATCTTCCTGACGGTGTCTAACCCCTGTTGCACGGCCGACTCTTTCACATCTGTTATGACTACTGGCACCCCAGCGAAACTGATCACCTGCGCGATCTGCGCCCCCATTATGCCAGCGCCTATGACTCCAACTTTGTATATGTACACGGCGTTCCTTTCGTTATTTGTTTATCGCGGGTTACACGCGCTCTAAGACCATCGCGGCTCCGAGTCCCCCACCCACACACATGGTTACCGCTCCAAATTTTAATTCCCGGCGTTGCATTTCATAAAGTAGCGTGATGACTAAACGAGCTCCCGTCATGCCAACAGGGTGACCCAGTGCGACCGCACCACCGTTTACGTTGACAATCTCTCTATTAAGACCCAGCGCTCGCTCCACGGCCAGGTACTGTGCTGAAAACGCTTCGTTGACCTCAATGAGGTCGAGGTCCTTCAGGGTCAAACCGGCCTTTTTGAGTGCTACGGGAAGAGCTTCCACGGGACCGATGCCCATACGAGTGGGTTCGACCCCAACAAACGCGTATCCCCGAATTCGGCCTAGTGGGCGAAGTCCAAGTTCCCGCGCCCGCTCACTGGACATCACCAGCGCTGCGGCTGCCCCATCACTTAATGGACAACTATTTCCGGCGGTCACCGTCCCGTCTTCCTTAAACAGAGCCGGATACAGAGCCAATTGCTGCTCGGTCAGCGCCACATTCGGTCCTTCATCCTCAGTCAATACGGTTGGCGCCACCGGCCGACCCGCAACGGTTTTGGGAATGGTCATGGTCAGTGTCTCATCTTTGAACCTGCCTTCTCGGAGCGCTCGGAATGCTTTCCGGTGGCTATCCACCGCAAAACGATCCTGTTCTTCTCGACTAATTCCGAACTCCTCAGCCAAGGTCTCGGCCGTCCGACCCATGAGTTGCCCGCAGAAGGCGTCAGTCAGTCCTTCCCAAATGCTGTCGATAAACCCGGCATGTCGCAGCCGTTTCCCCCAGCGCATGTCGCGACTGATATAGGGGGCAAGGCTCATATTCTCGACCCCGCCGATCACCTGGATATCTGCGTCTTCACTCTGAATATTCTGGAAGGCATTGGCGAACGGTTGCAGACCCGATGCGCAATTCCGTTGTACGGAATAACCCGGAGTCTTTATGGGAAGTCCCGCCATAAGCCCGATAACTCGGGCGATGTTGTAAGCGTCGCTGGGTTGTCCGACGCAACCCATGATCACATCCTCGACTAAAGACGGATCCAGTTGTGCACGGTTCATGACTTCACGTACGACTAATTCTCCTAGTTTTTGCGCCGGGACATCCTTGAGGGCCCCTCCGAAGTTTCCGATTGGCGTGCGTACGCCAGCCACAATTGCTACATCCTTCATAAGTCAATTCTCCCTTGTTTTACGCCACATTTTGTTGTTGGGGGCCCAATATTTGAGTCCTGACCTTGTTCTTCTCTTCATCCCGCAACATCCGCCGCAATACCTTGCCCAGAATGTTCCGAGGAAGCGCTGAGCGGAACTCGATGGCGGTGGGGATCTTGAAAACCGCGAGCGACTTGCGGCAATGCGCAAGAAGTATTTGCTCGGTAACGGCTAGTCCTTCTTTCAGTACAACATAAGCTTTTACGGCTTCACCAAAGCGACGATGAGGAATGCCAACCACCACCGCTTCCTTCACCGCTTGATGCTTGAGTAGGATTTCTTCCACATTACGCGGATACACGTTCTCACCGCGTGATTTGATCATGTCCTTTTTGCGATCAACCAAGAAAAAATATCCATTGGGATCTTGCCGGACGATGTCGCCAGTATGCAGCCAGCCTTTTTTGAGGACTGCCTGTGTTTCTTTTTCCTTCCGCCAGTATCCCTGCATCACCTGAGGTCCCCGGACCATCAATACGCCTTCTTGACCGATCGGTAGGTCCTGTTCCCCGGTCTCGACATCCACGATGCGACTGTCAGTACCTGGGAATGGAATTCCGATTGAACCAGAGGGATTTTTGCGATAAATCGGGTTGCAATGGGTTACGGGGCTAGCCTCCGTGAGACCGTACCCCTCCGAGATTTTCACACCAGTCAGGCGCTCAAAACGATCCTGATCCTCTTTCTGCAAGGGACAAGCACCGCTTAGACAAACGCGAAGAGATCGAAGGTCAAATCGTTCAACCTTCGGGAATTCATTGATCGCCATGAACATAGCCGGGATACCGGAAAAGACTGTCACTTTGTATCGTTGGATTACATGCAACACCTCGGTGACCTGAAATCGAGGCAAGAGGATCTGCTTGCATCCGGTCAAGACCGCCACATGCTGACTCGTGCTCAGTCCATAGGTGTGGAAAAACGGAACGACTCCCAGGAAAGTTTCCTCTCCATCCTTGAAATCCGGGATCCAACCACGGCACTGGATTGCATTGGTTACCATGTTTCGGTGGCTGAGTTTTACGCCCTTTGGTACGCCGGTGGTGCCGCCTGTGTATTGAAGCAGCGCAAGGTCGTCGGGTTGTATAGAAGGAAGTAACTTTTCCCCTTCCTTTGAGGACATGGCCGATACGGTTTTCAGAAGCTTGAGAAAATCGTAGACCGGCGGTTGCCGCTTGACCCGGATCCAACGATTGTTCATCCATGCCTTGAGGGGGTACGCCAGACGCTTCAAGGGCGGAAGATAATCACTCAGGCTCGTTAAGATGATCCGTTTTAAGGAAGTGCTTTTTAAAGCGGAGCGAAGACGAGGATAGAAAAGATCCAGAGCAATGATGATTTCACTGCCGGAATCCAAAAGTTGGGGTTCGATCTCCGAGGCGACGTACAGTGGGTTCATTTGAACAACCACCGCACCGGCCTTTAACGCTCCGTAATAACTGATGATTGCCTGCGGGCTGTTAGGAAGCATGATCGTCACTCGGTCACCCGGACGTACACCAAGCCACTGAAGCACCAGAGCAAAACTGGTAGTCAACCGATCTAATTCATGGAAGGAAAAACACTTGCCATAAAACAGCAGGGCAGGAGCGGTAGAAAAACGATTGGCTGAGTGGCGTAAAAGATCCGGCAGGGTCCAGTCAGGAAACTCGAGCGTGGGGGGTACGCCCTCATCATACAAGTTAATCCAGGAAGATTGCATTTTCGAACTCCTTTGGACATTACCCCTTTTGAATGCGGTCTAAGGGAACCAAGAATGAAAATATTATTTTTTGACCATAGTGCAGGATCGCGTTTTAGACAATCCGCTCCCATGTACTAAGTCATATGTTGTATTTACCGCATCGTCCGGGAATGTTTAATTCGAAGAGGTAGTCTCTTTTCCTTCACTTCTTAAAGA
>JAYWMS010000104.1:0-4483 GCA_035873215.1 Nitrospirota bacterium
TATACCTCGCGAGGGGCAGGGAACTCACTGTTGCCCGTCCGTATCAATTGTCCTCCTGAAGTTACACTTCATCAGCTAGTCTAACTTTGACGGATGTTGAAACGACCTGTCAGCGTCGTTCTCGGCCTTGCTGAACAGGCCTTTTGAACATCCTTTTTAGTTACGTTGAACTCCAATTCTGAAACCACCCTTCACTCCTTCACCCATTACACCTTCCATTACCCCATAGCATTACGCACAGGCTTTGGATTCCGATGGCTCATGTTTTAGCCATGCACTGGGCTGACTCGTGTTGACTCTGTTCTTTCCTTTCACCCGATGCATCTTGTCTCTCGTATGATAAGGCAAGACACCTGCCAGCACTGCAGGTAACTGGTCACACGGCACATCTTCCAATAGTCTCGTAGCCAGCTTGGGATCAGGCCCCGCCCGTCCCCCGACAAACACATCCACGGCTTCCACGATTTCTCCGTTGACCTTAATTTTCTTCCCCAGCAATCCCACATCGGCCACAAGATGATTCCCGCACCCAGCCGGACATCCGGACCAGTGCATGGTAATAGGTTTCAATTTTTCACCCATCGCCTTCTCCAGAGCTTTTGCAGTCCCCACGGCTCGACTCTTCGTTTCGATGACTGCCAGATTGCAATAATCATTACCCACACAACTGACCAACCCCTTGTAGACAGGCAAGGGATTATAGACAAACTTTTTCAGCAGGGTTTCTTCTAACACATCCCTCAGCTTGGCATCAGATACATGCGGAATAATCATTGATTGATTCGGGGCGAGTCGTACTTCCCCCTTTCCATAATGTTCTGCCAAACTCACCATCTCCAAAAGATGGTCCGCTTCCATGCGCCCAACGGGAATCTGTACGCCAAGGTAGTTCATTCCAGCCTCTCGTTGACGAAAAATCCCGGTATGATCTTTGATGGCCAAATTTCGAACATCCAACCCAGCATGGGCTAATGACCGTCCAACCCGGCACTCGACTTCCACACGAAACCGAGCTTCGCCCCATTCCTCAAGAAGAAACGCTAGGCGAGCGGTCGTTCGCGAATCACGGAATTCGTAATCACGAAAGGCCAGAATGATCCCGCGAGCCACTTCAACCACCTCATCCGGGGTGACAAACACATCCAAGGCAGTGGCAATCCGGTAACCGCCGGACCCAAGCTTCCCACCCACAAGGACGTTAAATCCTTTGATCACCTCCCCATCCTGCTCTTTTTTGGCAGGCACAAATGCTAAGTCCTGCGTTTCCATGTGAAGGCAATTGTCGAGGCATCCCGTCATCGCCATGTTAAACTTGCGCGGGAGATTCGTGTACGCTTTGTTTCCTACAATTTCCTGATTCAGATCCTGGACAATGGAAGTAGTATCGATCCATTCATTCAGGGAAATCCCTGCGACCGGGCAGGTCATGATATTTCTAACCGTATCCATCCCGGTTTGCATCGAGGTGAGCCCCACTTCGTCCATCGCATCGAACACACGTGGCACATCTTCTATCTGCAGATGACGAAGCTGAATTTGTTGCCGTGTGGTCATATCCAACTGCCCGTTACCATAGGTGTTGGCAATCATCGCCAGGGCACGCAGTTGGGCCGACGTGGCCCGACCTCCGGGAATTCGAACGCGAACCATGAAATATCCTGGCGTCGGATTGCGCAGGAACACTCCATACCATTTCAATCGTTGGACATCGTCTTCAGCAATGGACTCCCAGCCATTGGCTGCAAATCGTGCGATGTCTGCTTTGATATCCAGCCCATCCTTGGCCGCTTTGAGATCCTCAATTTTATTCATGATGTACTCCGTATTAATCTTCGGTTCCAATCTCTGCTTGTGCCGGCATCAACCATCAGCTTTCAACCAATTCTCTTCCCAATGGCTGCATGGCAGTCTTGTCCTCAGTAGATGTGTGTGCCTTGGGCACCCGATAAGGATTGGCAAACCAATAGGCGCCACCAACAAATAATCCGCCGCCCACCATATTGCCTAATCCAACGAATACCTGGTTCCAGAGAAACCCACCCCAGGAAATCGCCTCGCCATGGGCCTGGAACAAGGCGATGCCTAACACCGATTGATTGGCAATGCTGTGTTCAAACCCGCTTCCGATAAAAGCAAACAAGCACCAGAAGATCAGCATGATTTTAGCGGCATCGTTAGTCGTCCGCGCGGCAGTCCACACGGCCAAACAGACCAGCCAGTTACACAAAATCCCTCGGACAAACAGTTCCCATGCGGGCAATGACATTTTCATGGCGGCCACAGTGGTCAGAAGGTCATATTGTGGTGCTTTGGCCAAAACACCCGATTGGGCAATGAGCCACCCAATACCGAGAGACCCCAGCAGGTTCCCCACAAACGACCAGAAAAAGATCTGCGCAACGTGCTGCCAAGTGATGCCCTTCGCCAAAGCCCCGATGGTGCAGACCATATTGTTACCGGTGAATAATTCCGATCCGGCAAAAATGACGAGCGTGAGTGCGATGCCAAAGGACACCCCCATCACCAACTTCACGGCAGCACTGCCGACAGCAGCGAATGGTGCGCCCACGCTGAAGATCAAACAAATTCCGAGTCCTAGATACACTCCTGCCAGCATGGAGAAAATGACATACCCTCCCAGTGACTGCTGGAGGAATGTCACTTTGTCCATCGACACTTTGACCATCTGTTCCAAGCTTTTCGTGTTCATGATATTCCTCCAGCTTTCCCTTTATGATTGAAAAAACGCCACTACCAGAGTTCAGCCTCGATGAGGACTGAAGTCTCGTAGTGGCGTCATTGCCACTTATTCTTTCCCATTTCCCTTACATCGGAGGAAAGGAAACGAGAGTCAATACATCGTTGTTACTAAATGTTATTTGCAAAAGCCCTGCCAACAATGGTTCATCACCATTGCAGCAAAAAGCCAAGCAATGTGCAGAAATGACTTAATTGAAGCCGAACAAATTTGTTCAGGGCGAACATTTTTGTCAGGGTACGAACAAAAATGTCAGTGGATGGGGTGAGGGAAAAACACAGGAGACCTGTCTACAATGGGGGAAAAGAAACTTATCGTTTTGGTTGCAGCCCATACTTGTGCATCTTATAGGCAATTTGCCGTGGGGTCAGACCTAAATTCCTCGCAGCCTTCGTCTTCACCCAGCCTGATTGGTCCAGTGCATCTTTCATCCGGTCACGCTCAATGGCATCCAACCGAGCAGGCAACCCTTGATCGCTGGTTGGAGTAGCCTCGCGAACATTGTGCATGGACAGCACCCCGCGCATGTTTTCAAAGTACGGTTTCAATGATCCTGGAATGGATTTGAGCGTGACCAAATTGCTCTCACTCATCACCACCAATCGCTCCACACAATTCTGCAATTCCCGCACATTCCCTGGCCAATGATAGGATCCCAACAACCTGAGGATATCCTCCCCGAAGCGAATCCGCCGTTTATTTTGCGCATTGAACTGGACGAGAAAATGCTCAATCAGCGGAAATATATCCTCCTGCCGATCACGAAGAGTGGGAAGAACAATAGGCACCACGTTGAGCCGGTAATACAAATCCTCCCGAAACGTCCCGACTCTGACCATCCTTTCAATGTCACGATGCGTAGCTGCAATAATTCGGACATCAACCGGGATTGTCTTGGACCCACCTACTCGCTCAACCTCCCGCTCTTGCAGAACACGTAAGAGTTTGACCTGGACGCTCAATGGAATATCGCCAATTTCATCTAGGAAGAGCGTTCCCCCGGAGGCTTGCTCCAACTGCCCGGTACGCATGTGAGTTGCCCCGGTAAAGGCCCCACGTTCATGCCCGAACAACGTACTTTCAATCAAGGGCTCAGGGACCGCCGCGCAATGCACGCACACAAAGGGCCTGTCCCGTCGCCCACTTCCCTTGTAAAGAGCCCGGGCAACCAGCTCCTTGCCGGTTCCGCTTTCTCCTCGCAACAGAACGGTAGCCTGACTGGGACCGACGCGATCAATGGCAGCATAGACAGCCCGCATAGCCGTACTCTCGCCGATAAGCGCCCGCTTTGTCGTCTGGTTTCTTTTTTCCTTGGCCCGGGTACCATTTATATCGACACCATCCAATCGAGCCTTCGCATCCCCATCCTCTCCCAATCGTTTCCTGAGCAGGGGCACAGCCAAATCAATTCGATCGTCGGGAGATGCCTTCGATGTGAGAATTTCATAGAGGTGATGCAGAAATGTTTCTTCAGTAAGAAATCTACGGTTCGCCATGAAACTCTAGCCCTTCAAACGATACGGAGCACTTCCTTGCCATACATCCGGTTGCCTTTAAGAATCGTGGCACAAACCATCGACTACCGCAAAAAAAACGCCCCTGCCGGTGTATTTCCGGGCAAGGACGTTCATTGTCCTATCTTTTGTTTCTCGATGCGAAGTACCGACGACGACTCTGTCGCTCGTACCGATTAATTCTTAGCAGAGGTGATAGACCTTGTCAATC
>JAYWMS010000177.1:0-8744 GCA_035873215.1 Nitrospirota bacterium
AGATGAATTACGGACCTTTATTCCTGAGCCCGTCCTTAAGGTGTCGTATGGATGCGGAACGCCAGTCGGTTTGACCACAGTTCAGCCAGGTGAAACCATACTCGATATTGGATCGGGGGGCGGAATCGACTGTTTTGAAGCCTCCCGCCGGGTTGGACCCGATGGTCGAGTGATTGGGATAGATATGACTGACGAAATGCTCGCGTTGGCTCGAACCCATGCTCCAACCGTGGCCTCGAACCTCGGCTATCCCCAATCCAATGTGGACTTTCGAAAGGGGCAGGCAGAAGCGATGCCGGTGGAAGATGGAACCGTCGATCTCATCATTTCCAACTGTGTCATCAACTTATCACCGACCAAATCTCAGGTCTTTCAGGAAATGTATCGAATATTAAAAGATGGGGGCAGGTTTTCTATCTCTGATATTGTCGCCGATCAGCCTATCCCCAATTACCTCATCTACGATAAAGAGAAATGGGGAGATTGTCTTTCAGGCGCATTACCGTTGAATGAATATTGGGGGGGACTTCGTGAAGCAGGATTTTTGGGAATTCACCAAGTCACAGCGGTTCCTTGGCGAGTGATCGATGGGATACACTTCTTATCCATCACGCTTACCGGCTACAAACTGCCCGCACAACCCGCAACATCGTTTTCGCATGCAACGCTAAAAGGGCCCTTTAGTTACGTCAAGGATGAGTTGGGCCACATCTACAAGCGCGGGATTCCCGAACCCATCGATGCCCCCACCAGCGCAGTTCTCCAATCCTCTCGATACAATGACCATTTCATTCTATCCACAACTCCAAAAGGTTTGACCAGCACCGATAAGGAATGGTCGGCGATTCCGCCTGAAAATACACCATGCCTATGGGAAGGCCATTTTGCCTTACTGACGGGCCCATTCCTGGAAGTCGGTGATGACGATGATCACATCTTCCGGTGCGGAATCCCAACAGAAGTATGCTCAAAAACTCATCGCGTTCTTCAACACGAGGCATACCAAGGATATTTCACCGTCATCAACCGGGCCTCTCAACTCGGAAGCAGCCAGCCTGTGATTTGTGAACCCACCGGCGGTTGTTGTTGAGGTATTAACCCACCTATTTTGTATTGGTAAATCTGGAGAGATTGTGAAACCACTTCCCCTGCTTTCTTCCGTAGAACCAACCGACATGCTCTCGAGCAGTGAGTTTTCCTTTGATCAAGCCCTGCTTGAGCATGGATTGCCACCGCTACGGGCGGATAGCATTCAGACACTCCAAGTGAATGTCGGGAAAATTTGCAATCAAACCTGCCATCATTGTCATGTGGATGCAGGACCTACACGCACCGAAGCAATGACGTTGGAAACGGTAGAAAGCATCCTGTCCGTTCTTCGTGACCACCGGGAGATAGTGACCGTGGACATTACGGGCGGTGCCCCGGAAATGAATCCCCACTTTGAATATCTTGTGAGGGAAAGTCACGCCCTCGGTCGACATATCATTGACCGATGCAATCTGACGGTCTTTTTTGTCAAAGGAAAGAGTCATTTGCCAGAATTCCTCGCAAGACACCAGGTTGAAATCGTGGCATCGTTACCCTGCTATTCTGAAAACAATGTGGACCAACAACGAGGGCAAGGCGTATTTGAACGCAGTATTCGTGCCCTGCGGCAGCTCAATAGTTTGGGCTATGGGATGGAAGGCACAGGATTAGTCTTGAATCTCGTGTATAACCCACTAGGACCGACCTTGCCACCTGATCAACATGACCTGGAAACGACTTATAAAGAGGAACTGGGGAAGCAATTTGACATTTCGTTCAACCAGCTCTTCACGATCACCAACATGCCCATCAGCAGGTTCTTGGATGACCTAAAGACCTCCGATCAGGAAGAAAACTATCTCGCCCTACTGCGAAATAACTTCAACCCCACATCGGTCGGTAACGTGATGTGCCGGAATTTATTGAGCGTGGGTTGGGATGGCCGTTTGTACGACTGTGATTTTAATCAAATGTTGGAATTGCCCATAAAGAGTGCGTCGCCACAGACTATCGCTAACTTTGAAAGACACACCTTGGAGACACGGGAAATTGTGACCCGTCAACATTGCCTCGGCTGCACGGCTGGAGCCGGTTCTTCCTGTGGTGGCACCTTACTTTAACAATCGAAGTCATCACCGCCTTCTCATGGCCTATCTGTTCTTATCCTGACATATAATTTTTAAACTTAAACGCGCAGTCAGATCCGCAGAAGAAATAGGTCTGGCCGCCTATTTTTTCAACCATCGCATTTCCCGCCGCAATATAGGCCTTGCAAACTGGGTCCTGAACCATGACATCTTTGGCAGGAAGGGCAGGGTCCCCTTTTTTCGGCCCCCAAAAGTCACGAATCGCTTTTCGAACCATAAAGAACAAAATGATCAGGAGAACCAAGATGATAATGATGCGATACATACCAGCCCCTTATGTCAAAATCACGATTGCCTACTTCAACGGTTTAGGTGAAGCCCTTCTCGCCGTTTAACCCAGAACACCCTTAGTATACTGGTATCACGCTTTCAGAGCCACATTCAATCACGCCAACAATACGCATATGGCCCACTCCCTTATGCATCCACGCTGAAGCCACTTTGCCCCTCACTTTTTAAACTTGCTAGGATTGGCCATATACATCTGATCAACCGATCCAAGGAGCATCCATGTTTCGCTGGTACTTCCTCATAGCTGCATTGAGCAGTTCACTCAGTGCTTGTGTTTCGCAGGATATGAAAATCTTGGATTTGACTCATGCCTTCGATGAGGAAACGATCTATTGGCCAAATAATAAACACTTTCACCGTGAAAACACGGCTCATGGGATGACCGAGAAAGGGTATTGGTATGCTTCCGGCACGTTCTCCGCTTCGGAGCATGGAGGCACACACATGGATGCGCCGAATCATTTCGCAGCTTCGGGAATCGGGATGGATGCCATTCCGGTTGATCAATTCATTGGACCGGCCATTGTGATCGATATTCAACGGCAAAGCCAAACGAATCCCGATTACACGCTCTCCGTATCTGATATCACCAATTGGGAATCCAGGTTTGGTCAAATCCCCCCTACCACCTTAGTTCTTCTGAGAACGGGCTGGGGACAATATTGGCCGGATAAGACCAGATATCTCGGAAGCCCCACACCCGACGATCCATTGACCCTACACTTCCCAGGATTTTCCGGCCAGGCCATGACCTTTTTAGTCCATGAACGTCAGATCCGAGGCGTTGGGATCGATACGGCCAGTATTGACCACGGCCAATCGCGGGATTTTATCGCGCACCAGGTTCTGAGTGAAGCAAATCACTATGCCCTGGAAAGCGTCGCGGCTCTTGACCAAGTCCCAACCACAGGGGCGATGATCTATGCATTCCCGATTAAAATAAAGGATGGGACGGGAGGGCCGGTCAGAATACTGGCAATGATTCCGGTTCATTAACCTGCAATTGATGCTGTGATTTTCACTCAAACCCAAATTAGGATAGTGTTGACCATACATTCAACCTAGAAACAACAGTTGGGCGCCAAAAAGACCCGTAAGATATTGGTGTACATCGTGAAAGAGAAAAAGGCGTGGTCACCTTGGTGGTGATGAGACCTTTTTCTGTTTTGCGAGCTGCGCCAAGAGCTTGTGGGAACTTTGGTGATCCAACTGCTGTTTCTAGGTTTAAGCTAGTCCATGACATGCTCAGAAAAATGACGAGGAACACATGATTACCATCAGTCTTATGGGACAATTGGAAACCGCTGACGGAGAACGCACTTTTTCGTGTGAGGTGGAGGACTCGATTCCGGTCAAAAAATTGCTTCAGAGTCAGGGGCGAACCCTTCGCCAAGTAACAAGGCTATTGCGTGAGAAAAAAGTCATGGTGACAGTCAATCGACGTGTCGCTAGCGAGGATACGCAGGTTAATGACGGAGACGAAATCAGCTTGGTCGCTCATGATGGAATGAGCACCAAAGGCTTAGGCCCGTCGTTCTTTTAACCCATTTCCAAGGGAGTGTGTTTGCAATCAATGACCGCAGTTCAATGTGAAAAAGGATAACCCGAGGATGGGCTATCCTTTTTTCACATTGAACAAACTCATGAAGCCGTGATCAGGGGAGGAAAGGAGAAAATCCTCGTCACAGGTCAGAGGACAATTGGGGGCTGATTCAACAGACGGAACGGAAAGAATTACTTCTTTCCAAGAATTGAATCCTTAGCTGCTTTGGCGACACGAAACTTCACGACCTTCTTGGCCGGAATCTTGATGGGTTCACCCGTTTGCGGATTACGTCCGACACGTGCTTTCCGGTGAGAGAGCACCAACTTCCCAATCCCAGGAAGTGTGAACGCGTTCTTCGCTTCCTTGTAAGCTAACAAAGCTAAATTGTCGAGAATCTCAGTCGCTGTTTTCTTAGTCAACCCAGACTTGCCGGCCAGGTGATCAGCGATTTGGGATTTGGTCATCGCTTTTCCCATACGGACCTCCTCTTAACTTTTAAATTGTGTAGGAAGGGACACTACAGCAGCGCTCTTCTTGAGCACATTACCGAGTGAATGAGCTGAACGAATTTACATCGCTCCCTGACTATATCCATTCATGATGACGGGGCGGGATACTACCGCAAGCAACAGACCCTGTCAACAAGAAAACGCGCCTGCACTGCGACGATTTCGCGTTTTTCTTTTGCAAGAATCATTCTGGAAGTTGATGCAGAAGAACCCAACAAGGTAAAGTGAGCCGTCGTGTTGGCAAACTCAGTACCTTCGAAACAGACAAGGAGTCGATAATGGGTAAAGAAATTCCCGTGATGTCCATCACCAAATCCGACGAATCGGGCAATGAACTCATCTATTGCCGGGTATTTTGCCAACGGGAAGAATCACCTCCCTTACGCCTCTTGTTGGATTATTTGAAATCTAAAAATCAGGTGCCTCTCGTCCCAAAAATGGACCCGGAAGCATTGGACGATTGGGCATGGGTCCAAATCGCGATGGGTTACCACCGGGAACGTAAACCCATTCAATTGTTTTGCATCCGTGACCGTGGGACGTACCAGGACGTCTGTGAACAAGAACGGGCCGGGTTCAGTGGCCAACTGTCAGCGTTTGGCGATGAAGAAGCCCAGATTGCCCATGACTTGGTCATGAAATCCCGGTTTATCGCGACCACCCAAATAACCAAAAACGACATCACGGATGAAGGTTATGACTTTAACGGGTGGATTTTAGAATTTTTTCAGGACAATTGTAACGGCATTGTGCAAATTGACGGCCAGGGATTTTTCTCACCAAAGGGCGAACTGATCGTCGACATGCAAGACGACCCGATGGAACAAGACTTTTCCAGGCCCCAGATACCGCCGTCTTCAGCGACCGGGACCGCCTAGAGCTGTGCGTACACAGTCTGAAAACACCCGTTGCTGAATCTGCGGAAATTTCCCGCGATAACCAACCCCGTCCTTGACGACCTCCGCTAAGGCCCCCTTCTGGAAAAACTCCGGCTGGTCAATGACATCTCCTTCACATATGAGCAAATCAGCCCGGAGTCCAGGAACGAGCTTTCCAGAATCATCTTGGCCAATCCGCTCTGCCGCAAGCCCGGTGCTTCCATGCCACGCCACTAACGGAGGGACCCCATCTTCCACCAACGACACTAATTCCATATAGTTGCGACCATGCATATGTGGCAACACCGGATCGGTACCGGCAAGAATTTTCAACCCGCTTTGATGGGCAATACGTACCGCTTCCCCATGGACAGCGGCCACTTGTTGCACTTTTTCTCGCACAAAGGCATCGAGCCCTTCCGCTTCCAAGAGCGAGCGCCCCACCCAAGAAGTCGGCGTCACCGTACAACCTTTCACATAGGCTCGCTCGGCCAATTCCTGGTCCATGAACGAAATATGTTGTATATCCTGCACACCACAATCAATCGCCAATCCAATCCCATTTTTGCTATGAGCAGCCGCCGCCACCATCAAGCCCCGGCCGGCCGCTTCATCGCAGATGGCTTCGATTTCTTCTCGAGTAAAGTCTCGATGCTCCAATTTATCCGACGGCGACACGACTCCCGGGCTCGTGCAGATTTTCACCAGATCGCCGCCACAAGCCGCAATTTCTCTCACGCGTTTCCGGCACTCCCACGGTCCATCCACAATGCTGGACGGTCGTCCAGGCCCCGGCGGCCATAATTGCGACACCGCCGCATGACACCGATCCGCACTACGAAAGTCGGCATGCCCTCCGGTAGTGGACAACATGCAAATCGCAATTTTCAAGCGAGGCCCAATCACCATTCCCTCATTCACCATCCGCTTGAGAAAATCCGTCGCGCCACCAATATCACGAACCGTCGTAACCCCCCCATCAACCAACGTCCGATACAGAATGCGCTCAGCAATAAGGAGTCCGGACTGCGTGTTCATCATATCGATTTCTTTTGGACCAACCCCCGCAATCGTCACATGACTATGACAATCGATTAGACCAGGTGTCACGGTAAACGTCGAACAGTCCACACGGTGAACGTCTGAGCCGATCGGCCCTCGGGAATCATGTGGCTTCACCTCTCGTATCAGGCCCTGGTCGAACCAGAGATCTACATGTTCCCGGACAGCATTTGCTGAGGCAGATGTTCCGTCATAAAGTTTTCGAATATTGGATAGAACAATCATGATGCATCCTTATTGGGGGCTGTTAAAAAAGCATGTCTTGAGTCCAACCAAAGGGCATGTCCTCGGCAAAGTAGAAGGGTCCGTCGGCGACCGCCCGGGCGGTCGTGATGGGTATAGCGTCATGAGTGAAGAGTGTAGGCTCAAATCCCATGTATTCAACATTTTCCTCACGCATTACCCTTCACTCATCAAGGATTACAGAATGGAGTTACCTAAGCGAACCTTACTAATAAAAACTGTCTTTACTCCTGGACCTGTGAAGGGGTACGCCTACGTAGCCAATTGGTAAATACATTGGAGCTTTCAACGAACCTTTATAGCAACTTTTCTCGAGTTTTTCTTCTCTATTACTTCACAGAAGCAATCGGGCTCTGGAACACTATTTTATGGATAAGTATCTGATACATAGTGCATTTTCCGTCGTCGACCTGAAAACTTGGCAGAGAATCTGATACATGCTAACCTATAGTTCTTCAGATATCACAAGGTTGGCTTTCAACTTGTCCAGGACCCCCAAAGACATTCACACATCCTACACACTGCAGTTGAAGCTCGGTACCGATTGACTAATCCTCAGCGATTCATGTCGCCACTCTTACGACCGGAACGTCAACAATATTCTGACACCTCGAATATGCCATGATCCACGCATTCCATCACTATCCAACTCTGCACACATTATGACCGACACCGGAACAACGCATTGGCTATCGCCAACGGATACGTTTGCCTCACGTCACCTTGGCCCGTCAGATCCAGAGATCCAAGAGATGCTCGACTTTCTCGGGCTCTCATCACTCGAAGATCTTATCGCGGCAACGGTCCCTGAGGATATCAGGCACAAAGAACCATTGCAGATTCCTCATGCCCGAAGTGAACAAGACACGTTAGCGGAACTCAGGAATTTCGCCAGCCAGAATCAATTGTTTCGCCCCTTCATCGGCATGGGCTACTACGATTGCGTAACGCCAACTGTGATCGTTCGCAATATATTCGAAAACCCA
This sequence comes from Nitrospirota bacterium, assembly GCA_035873215.1. GTDB lineage: Bacteria > Nitrospirota > Nitrospiria > Nitrospirales > UBA8639 > JAYWMS01. Next base: position 7,693 of record JAYWMS010000177.1, read on the forward strand.
GCCTGGTATACACAATACACACCCTATCAAGCAGAAATTGCTCAGGGACGACTGGAAGCACTCCTCAATTTTCAAACCATGGTCACAGACTTAACCGGGTTGCCGCTCGCTAACGCATCCTTGCTGGATGAAGGCACAGCAGCGGCTGAAGCCATGGCCATGTGCCGAGCGGTAGGGGGTCAAAAAAAATCAGCGTTCTTCGTTTCCCACAGCTGTCACCCCCAAACGATTGCCATCGTGCAAACCCGTGCCCATTCACTCGGTATCAACCTGGTCGTTGGGGCCACTGATTCCATAGATTGGAAAGAACATGCGTACTGTGGATGCTTACTCCAATATCCGACAACCCAAGGCTACATTCGGGATTACCAGGAAGTTGTTCTTCAAGCACATAAGGTAGGGGCACTCGCAGTCGTGGCAACTGATCTCTTGGCCTTAACACTCTTGCGTCCACCAGGAGAATTTGGGGTGGATATTGCCGTGGGGTCAAGTCAACGCTTTGGAGTCCCATTAGGGTTTGGTGGTCCCCATGCGGCATTTCTCTCGACGAAAGACGCATATAAGCGACAGATGCCCGGTCGCATTGTCGGCGTCTCGAAAGACGTGAAAGGACGCACAGCCTATCGTCTGGCATTGCAAACACGGGAACAACACATCCGACGAGATAGGGCAACGAGTAATATTTGTACCGCACAAGTGCTCCTGGCCAATGCGGCCAGCATGTTCGCCATATATCACGGGCCTGAGGGCTTAAAGCGAATAGCCGGTCGTGTCCATGGACTCACGTGCGTGTTAGCCGAGGGACTCAGGCGCCTGGGCTGCCAAGTATCGGAAGAGTTGTTTTTTGACACGTTGCATATTGAATCCTGTGGGTTTAATGCGGAACAAATCATCAAACGGACCGATGAAAAACAATTGAACCTTCGGATATTTGAGAACGGCGCCTTCGGCATCTCTCTCGACGAAGTCAGTACCCTCGAAGATGTGGAAACATTATTTGGCATTTTTTCCAAAGATGGGAGGCTGTGGTTTTCCGCTAAGGAACTGGCCGA
>JAYWMS010000158.1:0-3357 GCA_035873215.1 Nitrospirota bacterium
GTCCAAGAAGCCCAAGGGGTTTTCTTTGATGTGTCACCCTTGTTGCAGCGAATCTTTACCCTGTTGCAAGACCTTGGGTTGGGCTATTTGCGCTTGGGACAACCCGCTCCGAGCTTGTCCGGTGGGGAAGCCCAGCGATTAAAGATGGCGGCTGACCTGGTATTGAACTCTGACAAACGTCAACCAAAGATTTCTCCCCGGTTATCCGGTGCCTCTCCCATGAATTCAACGAAAAACACTCAGCCTTTACCTCGCAAAATTCGGGAGGCCGAGAGCCAATCATCCTGTGAACGGGGTGTACTCTATATTCTGGATGAGCCCACGAGGGGGCTTCATCTGGCGGATATCAAAAAGCTTCTCGCGGTTCTTGGTCGGTTGGTTGATGGCGGCAATACGGTGATTGTCGTGGAGCACCACCTGGATGTGATTAAAACAGCAGACTGGGTCATTGATCTTGGCCCAGGTGGTGGAATCCATGGTGGCCAATTAGTGGCAGAAGGAACACCGGAACATGTGGCCCTGGTGGAGGAATCCTGTACCGGACAGTATCTGAAACATGAACTCCGGTTATAATTTCTAGGAAATGCCCTACCCTGTGAGGGAGAATTAGAAAATGACTTCAGGTAGGTGTGAAATTAATTCATCTGTGGGTCTGGCGGCATTTCGGCATACATAGCATATTGTGTTCCTAGGGAGCGAAGGATTTCTGGCCAAAGCTCCGACTGTTTTGTTTCAAAGACCATGGTTGTGTCGGCCGGCAATGTAATCCAGGATCCAGTTTCCATTTCATTTTCCAACTGACCGGGTGCCCATCCGGAATATCCCATGAACGCTTGAAAATTATTCGATGATTGCGGGTCTTCCACTATTCTCTTCAAGGCTTCCATATTTCCACCTAAATACACGCCATCGAAGACATGATGCGTATCTTCAGGCCCATCGGGCATTCGGTACAGAATTAAGAGGTTGTTCCGTTGCACCGGGCCTCCTGAGAACACCCTGTGACGTTGGCTTTCCAATATGGGGACTTGAGGCAGGACTTCTGTAATGCTGATTTCGGTGGGACGGTTGATCACCACTCCCAGTGAACCATCGGGCCCGTATTCGCAAAGCAATATGACGGTCTGGCGAAAGTTGGGATCGCGAAGCGACGGCTTGGCGACTAAGAAAATACCTTTTCCCAGTGGCGTGTCCATAGGGCCATCCTACAGGGGGAAATCTATCATGGACAAGGGCGAATCACGAATAATTCCAATTCGTGACAGCATGCTGAATGAGAGTGTCATGATGGTTTGCCCGACAAGCTGCCATCGTTGGTTTCTTGACGTTTTTTTCGGTCCAGAGGACGAGAATCTGAAGGTTGGCGTTTGACCTAGAAATAGCAGTTGGATCAACAAAGTCCCCGCAAGCTCTTAGCGCACCTCGCAAAACAGAAAAAGGTCTCATCACCCCCAAGGTGACCACGATCTTTTCTCTTTCACGAGGCACACCAATATCTTACGGGTCTTTTTGGCGCCCAACTGCCGTTTCTAGGTTGACCAACAAGGGAGGGTGCAGAACAGGGTTGAGACATTGGGCCAAGGGTAGCCTTCTCATTTTTGATGACGAAGCGTTGATGTGGAAAGAGCCATTTCATCCTTGAGAAGGTCGGCTCCGGGCTGTTACCTGCCATGAACGTTCACCACGTATTTCCATCGGACACCTATTTCAGGTGGGTACGAAGGGTGGAATGAGCGGGTGGTTCACGATCTATGTGCGGTAATCCTTAAATTCCACATCTGCATTAGGAAGTTTAAAGAAGGCACGCAATTGCTTTTTTAATGTAGCCCGCCCACTTTCATCCCCTAAATTGAGCTGATATTCATTAATCACCATAGTCTTCGCCCCCCCCGGCTTGTTCCATTCTGTCCAGCAGGTTTGGCACACATTGGTCTTAATTTCCTGTTCAAGTTTTCCTAGGAACAGATTCTCCGTCATCATTTCCGCTTTCTGTTCACACTTGAGACATTGTATTTCTGCCATCGCATCCTCCTCTTGTATTGAATCGTGACGGTCTGTAATTTTTGTCTTACCAACCTAATATTTATCAGTTCGAGAAGATTGAGGAGCATAGCATGCAGCCATAATCCCTGAAAGGGTGTGTTGATTCCATTCAAGTAAGTTTTTCACAATGACGCCCTCTTCCCAGATTCCTTTATAGTCTAGGGAAAAGGGGGTGTGCCACAAAGACCCATTGGTGCGCGGAGAGTACATGGAGGACGTGAGCATGACAACGGGCCGAGAAGGCTGTTGGACCCGTCGACATAACCCCGACCAGGTTTTGTCAAAAGCCTATGAAGAGGAAGGTTGTGGTTCGTTGACCTGGCTCTGGGATCATGCTAGAAATTGTGATTGCCGGGTCCCTTGAGCCCACGCCCGGATGGCGGAACTGGCAGACGCGCCAGACTCAAAATCTGGTTCTCGCAAGAGAGTCCGAGTTCGACCCTCGGTCCGGGCACCAAATTAATGCCGTGAATTCAATCACTTCATGTGGTATGGATCAATTGCTCCGGTACGAGGTTTGAACAATGCTGTTGGTGATGATAGTGGGACATTGAGCCGGGTGTGAAAGGGGTACTTGACAGCCAAAAAGAAAGAGCGGAATACCGCTTGACACCGGTTGGCGAGATGACTATAGTTACCATCCCGTGGATAGAAATGTATAAGTTGACTGTAGTAAAGAATCGTTTTTTTTTAGCATTAATCCTTTTCTGATTATTAACTCACACTTCCCAAGGAGGAGTCACATGAGGAAGTTAGGGTATTTTGGAGCAGCAATTATTCTAGCGGGCTCAGTGAGTGTGGCCGTGGCGCAAGAGCGGGCGCCGCAGCACGTGGGGTTTGGGACCGGAGTCGGAGAGTCTCAAGGCGTCGGTGATAGGTCTCGCGTCATGGATCAAGGTGACATGTTACGCTACATCGACAATTTTCTTGAGACCTCAACAATTCATGGAGAAGTCATCGCAATCAATAATGCAATGGGTCAACTGCTCATCGATATGGGCGGCAGCTCTCATGATGTGCGTCAGACTCTTAAAGGCGGCTTAAACATGATGACCCTCTATTTTGATCGCAAAACCAACAAGGAAAATTTGAAAGCGGTGAATGCACATGATTATGTCGCCGTTGCGATTGCGGATGAAACCACCGAAGCGCAGCCTTTTGGCACGGGACGCAAGATGGTCCGATCGGTTTACGTGTTAGAGGGGAGCCAGGTGTTAGGAGGGGCAGACAATCCGGACTTTGCTGGCGGATTTGGCCAAGGTACAGACATGACCAACTTCAGAGGTATCGCGGCCACTGTTGCTGGATATACCG
>JAYWMS010000073.1:0-7195 GCA_035873215.1 Nitrospirota bacterium
AGCGGGAATTCAGAATTTCAAAAAATCAGGGGTAGTTCAGGAAAAGTTAAACGTTATTGGTATAAGAAATAACGAAGTGAAATTATGAACCTCGGCCGTATCTTCGCCCTAATTACCAGACATCTCTATCTCTACCGGAGAAGTTTTCCACGCCTCCTGGAAATATTCTATTGGCCGTTACTGGATCTGGTGGTGTGGGGATTCATCACAATGTACCTCGCACAAGAAGGAAAAGGACTGCATGGGGCAGTCACCTTCTTTTTAGGGGCACTGATTTTTTGGGATATTCTGTTCCGCGCCCAACAAGGGGTGACGATCTCATTTCTTGAGGAAATTTGGTCCAGAAATCTGATGAATTTGTTTGCCAGTCCTCTCACGGCCGGTGAATTCCTGGCCGCGACCATGGCGATGAGTATATTTAAGGTGGCGGCAGTCTCAGTGATAATGGCGTTTTGTGCCCTGACCTTTTATTCCTACAATGTGTTTGTTATGGGCCTCACACTCATTCCCTTTATGTTCAATCTCATCGCAGCAGGATGGATAATTGGTATTTTGACCATGTCAGTCATCATGAGGTTTGGGCAGCAAGCCGAGGTATTAGCCTGGGGATTGGTCTTTCTATTTCAACCGATCTCCTGTGTATTTTACCCCGTATCCGTTCTACCCAGTTGGCTTCAACCCATCGCGTTGGCAAATCCAGCAGCCCATGTATTCGAAGGCATGCGCGGTGTCCTGTTGGATCAGATCATTCCCTGGGAACACCTAGCCTGGGCCACGGGGCTGAATAGTCTGTACCTGCTTCTCATGATTGGCGTCTATCAATACACATTTTCAGTCTGTAAAGATCAGGGCATGTTGGTGCGAGTCGGGGAATAGAAAGATTAAGTCGTAGAAGAGGGCGAATGCTTCAGTCGATCTAATCTGGCTTGATCAACATACACCCATACGGTCTTATCTTGGGAGAGGATGACTGAACCAGGCTTTTGACCTTTGGCCTTTCGCACATGTTTTCTCAGGGTGTGAACCACCTCACCTTTTCCACTTTTTCTTAAATCACTATAGAAAAGGGCCAATGTTGCAGCGTCCTTCAGCGTTTCGTGTGGCACGGATTGCCCTTTTTCGAGTTCAATCACGACGTGTGAGCCTGGTGTCCCTCGTGCATGAAGCCATAGGTCGTCAGGTTTGGAAACCCGAAAGGTCAGAGTGTCGTTATCCTTTGCGCTCTTCCCGACAAGAATCGGGTGGCCGTCGATGGAAATAAACCGTCTATAGGGTGTCGCAGTTTTTGGAGCTGTTTTCGTACGTTCAGGATTCATAGTTTGGATCTCTGAATATGAGGGAGGCTGTTCGGATGTCTTGGTGATGAGGATCTTGCCAGCTTCTACCTCCCGTAAGTGTTCCTGGAATATAGCCAGTTCTTGTTCTGCATCGATGAGTCGTGGCTGGAGATTCCGTTCCGCGCCGGTAAATTTTCGATATTTCTTAAAATAATCTTGGAGATTGGCCTGGCCATTCTTTTCCGGATCTAAGGGTAGGGTGATTTCCGGGAGTTGGTCGTCAAAATAATCAACGACTGTTATGTGTGATTGGCCCTTCCCAATCATGGCGGCATGGCTTTTTAAAAGTTCCCCGTAGCGTCCATACTCTCGGTATCGTGAAACTTTTTCAAGGTCCTGTTTCAGAGCCAGCACGCGGCGTTGCTGTTTTTTGACTTGCTTTCGCGTGGCAGTCAATTCACGTTGATGGAGCTGTTCCTCGATGCCAGTTTGGGCGTCAGAAAGATACTGCTGTTCGATGCGCTGAGAAATCGGCCAAGAGTCGAATAATGTAGTGGGTGGATTTTCACCCTTAGATGTATCAGGCTTGAAGGGGGGGGAAGCCAGTTGAAAGTTCTCTCCAATGGCTTGACGATCGGACTTGAGCGCACGAAGAACGTTAGTGTGCGCGTCTAACACAAACATATTTGCCGACCGACCAATCAGAGCCACGACTAAAACATAGTGCTGACCGCTTCTCTCTATTTCAAACCAAATGATGCGATCATTGGGAGTTTGTGCGATGCGGCGAATCCTCCCGCCAAGAAGATGTGCTCGTAAGTATTGACAGAATGATGGCGGTTCCGGCGCATTCGATACTTTCTGTGAGAGAAGATGGAGACGAGCATATTGAGGATGAGCGGAGATCAGAAGAGGAAGAGAAAGTCCTGGTTTCCGAAGAAAAAAAATTATGGTATCAGCGGCAGGTTGATGAATTTTTTGAATGTGGGAGTTCGTGCAGGCAGGAATGATCTCTTCGAGGACTTCACTGACTTCAGAAAGAGTGATCACCGGATAAAATGTGCCCCTAACCAAGAATGTATGGGGTGTTGCTCAAGCCGCCTATGTGACTCGTTTCGTGGGAAGAGCCGCTTTTAAACTGGCGGTAAATGTGCGAACGACTGATGTGAGTTCCGGAGACTGCTGATGTTCTTCAATCTTGCGAACCAGTGCACTTCCGACGATGACCCCATCGGCAAATTCCGCAATGTGACGGGCATCCTCAGGTGTGGCGATGCCAAATCCGACGGCCACGGGCTTTTTGGCCTTCTTACGAAGGGCTTGAACATTAGTATTGACCGAACTGAAGTCTTGAAGCTTTGCGCCGGTAATCCCCGTGATCGATACGTAGTAAATAAACCCTGTTGTCCGTTTAATCACTTCAGCTTTTCTGTTGGATGTGCTGGTAGGTGCCAGTAAAAAAATCAGGCAAGGTCCATGATCTTTTGATGCCCGCTCCAATAAGTCAGCCTCCTCGGGAGGCATGTCCGGAACGATCACGCCGTCGATGCCAGCCTTGACCGCCTCTTCGCAGAATTCCTTTTCTCTCATGGCCATGATGGTATTGTAATATGTCATCAGGATGAGTGGCACTTGGGTTTTGGTGCGCAAGGAGGTGACCATCGTGAGAATGTTTCGTAAGGACGTACCCGAACGTAATGCTCGCTCTGCGGCTTTTTGAATGACCGGACCATCCGCGATTGGATCAGAGAAGGGGACGCCGAGTTCAATGAGATCGGCCCCGGCTTCTTCTAGGGCTAAGACCAACGACTCCGTTTTTGCCAGGGATGGATCTCCTGCCATAATGTAGGGAATCAAAGCTTTTTGACCAGTTTGGCGGAGCCGATTAAATGTCGAGGCGATGCGATTTTCTTGAATGGCCATGGGTTATAGGGCTATCCCACGTAGTTGAGCGATTTGGTCGACATCTTTATCCCCCCGACCGGATAGATTGATGATCAGAATGTGATTTTTTTTCATTCTTGGTGCCCGTTTGATGACTTCTGCGACGGCATGCGCACTTTCCAGTGCGGGAATAATGCCTTCCTCACGCGACAAGAGATCAAAAGCCTCCAAAGCTTCTTGATCGTTGGCCGAGGTGTAGTGAATCCGGCCTGTATCATGATGCATACTATGCTCCGGGCCTACAGCCGCATAATCCAAACCAGCAGAGATGGAATGTGTGAGATTGACTTGCCCATCAGGGTCTTGCAGTAGATACGTCATGGTCCCTTGCAACACACCAGGCGAACCCCCAGCAAAACGAGCGGCATGCTTACCGCTCATAACCCCTAATCCACCGGCTTCTACACCGACCATATCCACGTCCTTGTCTTTGATGAAAGGATAGAACAAGCCAATGCTATTGCTTCCTCCACCCACGCATGCGACGAGGCAATCAGGTAATTGTTTTTCGGCTGCAAGAATTTGTCTCCGGGCTTCACGGCCGATGACCGATTGGAAATCTCGAATAAGCATGGGATAAGGGTGCGCCCCCAAAACTGACCCGAGCAGATAATGGGTGGTTCGGACATTGGTTGTCCAATCACGCATTGCTTCGCTTATCGCATCTTTGAGTGTGCGACTACCTGCATCAACACCAGTGACCTTCGCCCCTAACAAGCGCATGCGAAACACATTCAATGCCTGGCGGGCCATGTCTTCCGTGCCCATGTAAATTTCGGCATCTAACCCAAACATGGCCGCAACTGTGGCCACGGCGACACCATGTTGACCGGCCCCCGTTTCTGCAATGATTCGCCGTTTTTTCATGCGGCGTGTCATCAGGGCTTGTCCCACGGCGTTATTAATCTTATGAGCGCCGGTATGACAGAGATCTTCGCGCTTGAGGTAAATCTTGGCACCGCCAAGAGTCTTGGTGAGTTGCCTGGCAAAGTAGAGAGGGGTAGGCCTCCCGACATATTGCTTTAAACATTCCCGGAAATCATTTCGAAATTCTCGGTCTTTGCGAAGGTGCCTATAGACCTGCTCCAGTTCCAAAATTGCGGGCATCAAAGTCTCCGGAACATACTGGCCCCCATACTTTCCAAACCGTCCTCGTTTATTTGGAATTGTCATGATAATTTACCGGTCAAAAATACAAATCTGAATTCAAACCTTCTGTGGTGATGCTGGGGACGGGGGGCCAGACAGTAATAAGGCTGCGAGTATAGCGAGAGGGTCAATTATGAAACAAGTTTGACCGCTTGAATAAATGCCTGCACTTTTGCCGGATCTTTTTTTCCTGGGCTCATTTCAACTCCGCTGCTGACGTCTACGCCGTAGGGCCGAACTTTTTTTATAGCCGTTGTGACATTGTCCGGTGTTAAGCCTCCCGCTAGTAAAAACGAAAAGGACCTGGCCGCTTCTGCGGCTAAATCCCAATCTGCGAGTTCCCCAGTTCCACCATACGCTGCTTCCGAAAATGCATCCAAAATAAAACCTCTGACCCCTGACCGTCCCTTATACTCGGCCATGGCCATAAACGTGCTGCGATCACGGAGTCGTAAAGCCCGGAGTACTGGACGCCCTAGAGTTTCACAGTAGGAGGGCGTTTCATCTCCATGGATTTGTGCAAAGGCTAATCCGCACTCATCCATGATGGAACGAACAACCGGAGCCTGTTCATTAACGAAAACCCCGATTGCCAACACGAAGGGCGGTAATTGCGCCACGATTGATTTCACGACATTAGCCTGAACGCAACGTGGGCTTTTCCTGTAGAAGACAAAACCGAGCGCGTCTGCTCCTGCATCTGCTGCACCCAATGCATCAATGGCATTGGTGATCCCACAGATTTTAATGTTGATGGCTTTCAGAGACATGAGGTAGCGTGGTTGGTGAGTGTTGAGAAGAGTTAAATCCAGCGAGTGCCTTGAGATACTCCTTCTTCATCATCGCCCTTGGGGGTGGGGCCAAGCAACTCATCGATTTGTTTGCCGATATCATCAGATTTTATCAGGGATTCGCCCACGAGCATCGCGCGGGCTCCTGCCTTCAGAATTTGGTCGACGTGGGCTCGTTCGTGGATGCCGCTCTCACTCACAATCAACCTGTCTTCTGGAATACGATTGGCCAACCGGGCTGTAATGCCAAGATCCGTAGAGAATGTTTTGAGATCACGATTGTTAATGCCAATAAGCGGTGCATGAGGGATTCGTTCCAGTACGCGGTCTACCTCACGTTCATGATGGGTTTCAATGAGGACATGTAACTCTAAGCCTTCAGCAACCGCATAGAAATCTTCAAGTTGTATTCGATCCAGCGCAGCGACAATCAGCAAGACCGCATCTGCTCCATAGGCGCGCGCTTCGAAAAACTGTATGTCATCCACCATGAATTCTTTGTTTAAGGCTGGAAGTCCAACCTGCTCCTTCACTTGAGTTAGGTAGTCCAGGGACCCATGAAAATAATCCTGGTCAGTGAGAACGGAGACCGCGGCGGCACCATGCTCCTTATAGGTTTGGGCAATGGCCACGGGATCAAAATGCTTGGCAAACTCAGGCCGCATCAACCCCTTGCTTGGCGAGGCCTTTTTAATTTCGGCTATGAGTGCCGGTGCGTTAGGCTTAGAGGCGGCTTGCAGCGCATTGATGAATCCTAGCGGAGCGGCTCGCTCCGTAATTCGACCTTTTAATTCAGCCAGGTAACCGCGACTATCTTTTCGGCGAAGCTCGGCCTTTTTATGTTCAAGAATGCGATCCAGAATCATGCGGTGACTCGATTCGTGAATGTGATGAGTCTCTCAAGTTTTTCCCACGCTCCACCACTATCCAGGACCTGGGATGCCTGCTCATACCCCTCCCTCAAGGTCTTGGCTTTTTGACAAGCCACAAATGCAGGGGCAGCATTGACCAGGACAACTTCGCGCTTGGCATTCTTCCTCCCTTTCAAGACTTCTTGAATGACGTGCGCATTTTCAGCTGGCATCCCGCCCGTCAATTCTTTGGGACTCACACGATTCAATCCAAAGTCTGTAGGAGAAATATGATAGCTGCGCACGCGACCAGCCTTCCCTTCAGAAACGTACGTGGAATCCGTGAGTGTAACTTCGTCTAATCCATCATACCCGTGAAGCACAAAGCAATGTTGTGTGCCAAGACGAATGAGCACTTGGGCCAACTTTTCCGTGAGTGCTTGATCATACACCCCTAACACCTGGATCGTGGCACCGGCCGGGTTGGAAAGGGGTCCTAAGATGTTCATCAAAGTTCGAATACCCATATCGGCCCGAGGTTTGGCGCAATGTTTCATGGCACCGTGATAGAGAGGGGCAAATAAGAATCCGATGCCGACTTCATTGACACAGTCTTCAACACAATGCGGGTCGAGGTCAATTTTGACCCCAAGGGCGGAGAGCACATCCGCACTCCCCGATTTTGAAGAGACAGACCTGTTGCCATGCTTCGCGACCGTCATCCCGCCACCCGCAACAACAAAGGCGGCTGCCGTCGAAATATTAAAGGTGTTGGCACGATCCCCTCCGGTGCCGCATGTATCAACGACGAGCGGATCTCCGATATGAATGCGCACGGCCATATCACGCATGGCTTTGACTGATCCGACTATTTCATCAACGGTTTCCCCTTTCATCCGTAGGCCCATCAAATAGGCGGCAATCTGAGATTCTGAAGCCTGCCCTTGCATAATGTGCAACATGGCTTCTTGGGCCTGCTTTTCTGAAAGGCTAATCCCTTCTGCGAGGGTGTTAAGGATGTCTTTAAACATTTTTTTTATTCACGACAGACCACGACATTCTTACGCGGCCATTGGTTCACCATCAGGAGAGATCCCGAGTGTTAGGAAGTTTCTTAAGAGGTCCATGCCGGCTTTGGTAAGGATCGACTCGGGGTGAAACTGAACACCTTCTGCTCCGGTGG
>JAYWMS010000311.1:0-2042 GCA_035873215.1 Nitrospirota bacterium
ATCTTTTCTGCTCCATTCCCAGATGACCATGGTCATCATTAGCCACGACACGAAATTTTTGAACCGAATGGTGACACACATCTGGGAGATTCGCCATCATAAAATTCAAGAATACCGTGGGAACTATCACACGTTTCAAAAGCTTCGCGCGGAGCTGGATGCCCAGCAAGCGTCAGCCGCCCAACGTCAGGGTAAAGAGATCCAACGTGTCCAAACCTTTGTGGATCGGTTTCGCTATCAAGCCAATAAGGCTAGTCAAGTTCAGTCGCGCATCAAGCAATTGGAAAAGATCAAACGCATTGAGACTACCCGCGATACCAAGCGCCTCCGATTCAAATTCCCGGAACCCGCTCCCAGCGGGAGACAGGTTCTCGAATTGCAGTCCATCACCAAACAGTATGGAGAAAAAGTCATCTATAAGGGGTTGGACTTTTCCGTCGAACGCAATCAGCGCATCGCCTTAGTCGGTGAAAACGGTGCAGGAAAAAGTACGCTGCTCAAAATCCTTGCTGGAGTATTGCCATTTGAACAGGGCACACGCACCGAGGGGCATGGCCTCACGCTGCATTATTTTGCACAACATCAGGCGGAAATTTTAGATCCCGAAGACACCATTCTTGAATCTCTGGGTGACGCGGCGCCTCAAGCAGAAATGAATGCCTTGCGCAGCATCGCAGGGGTCTTTTTATTTTCTGGTGGGGATCAGAAGAAGCCTATCAAAGCGCTCAGCGGTGGTGAACGAAACCGCGTGGCGCTGGCCAGGATGCTCATCGAGCCGGCGAATACCCTGCTGCTAGATGAGCCGACCAATCATCTCGACCCAGCCTCCGTCGATGTCCTCACTGACGCACTGGCGGATTTTCCCGGGACTATCGTGTTCATCTCACATGACCCGACCTTTCTTGCCCGCATTGCCACACGAGTGGTGGAAATCGACGAAGGCAAGGCTCGTGATTACATCGGGGACTATGAATATTATTTGTGGAAACGGTCGCAGGAATGGGCTGCGCTAGAGAAAGAATCTGAAAGTAACGGGTCTTCTCAATCGAAAGGGAAAAAATCAAAGAAGAAAAATAAGAACCAGACTCCGGAAACGCCTGCTGTGGCTTCTACCCCGACAAAGTCAAACTATCGTGATTTGTCGAAATCGGTTAACCGTTTGGAAAAACAAGTCGCGCGTAGCGAACAGGAGGTTGCGGCGCTTGAAGATCGCATACAACAACGATCAGTGCAACTGGCCGATCCCAAACTCTATCAAGATTTTGCTCGCTGGAACGAATTGCATCAGGAACAAGATTTATGGAAACACGAGCTTGAGGTCTTGACGAATAAATGGTCGGATCTATCATCCCAACTCGAATCGATGAAGCAACAACTAGCAGGATGTTGAAAAAGTCCGCCAGCGGCGTTCTCGGCCCATTGTCGTGCTCACGTATTTCCCTGTACGCTCCGCGCGCCAATGTCCCTGCGGCCTTGCTGGACGAGCTTTTTTGAACATCCTGCTGGATCAAGTGGGATAATACCGTGATGGGTGATGCCTAAGGCCCTATGATAAGGTGTTTCACCTCCCACTCCTAAACTCATTACCCTTCACTCTTCACTCATAGTCCCCCTACCATTCCTCTTCGGCAAAATCATCTTCTTTTATCATTGCTTTGTTGAGTCGATTTTTCTGAGGCCGGTAATACTTTCGTCCTTTTAGTGTCGGGGGAAGATGGCTCTGATCGATTTTGGCCGCTGGATCATCATGGACATACCGATACCCTTTCCCATAGCCCGAGTCTTTCATTAATGACGTCACTGCATTTCGAAGATGCAGCGGCACCGGCAAATTCCCGTGTTCCTTCGCATCAGCCAGGGCTTCCTTCAATCCTACATATGACGCATTACTTTTGGGACATGAGGCCAAGTACGTGGTGCCTTGCGCCAGATTAATTTGTGCTTCCGGCAAGCCCACTTGCATGACAGCCTGGAATACAGCTGTCGCGACAACCACGGCCATCGGTTGAGCATTGCCCACATCCTCTGAGGCAAAGATGACC
>JAYWMS010000436.1:0-2424 GCA_035873215.1 Nitrospirota bacterium
AGATATGTTTCTGAATGCGCAGTTTGAGGAAGTCGAAACCATGTTTATTGAAGTTATCCAGATCGCACTTCCTCCCTGAAAGATTTAAAGAGCGACCAGACCATCACTATCATAATAAGTGCAAAGGGAAAGGCGGCAAGAATGGAACCGGTCTGCAGACCTTTCAAACCTCCGGACCAGAGTAAAACGGCAGCCGCGACAGATTGAATGACGCCCCAGGTAAATTTAATGGCATTGGGCGGATTAAGATTGCCACGCGTGGTCAAGGTACCGAGTACAAAAGTGGCTGAATCCGCGGAGGTGATGAAAAATGTCGCGATGAGAAAAATCGCCAACAGCGACATGACACCACCCAACGGATACTGCTCCAGCACCGTAAATAAGGCGACTTCCTTTCCTTGAGCCTCAATCACCTGCTTAATCCCGACATGGTCAAACATGTCAAGAGAGATGGCAGTTCCCCCAAAGATTGAAAACCAAAAAGCACAGAACAAGGTGGGAACGAACAAAACCCCGAGCACAAATTCACGAACCGTACGTCCTTTTGAGATCCGCGCTATGAACGTCCCCACAAAAGGAGCCCAGGCTATCCACCAGGCCCAGTAAAAGAGAGTCCAGTCCTGGATCCAGGTCGATTCAGAGAAGGGGGCGAGGTTCAGGCTCATTTTCGGGAGGTCTTGGAGATACTTCCCCAAAGAAGTAGAAAACACTTCCATGATAAATTGTGTTGGTCCCAACAATAAGAGAAACCCCATCAACCCCACCGCCAGGACCATGTTGAGATTGCTTAAATACTTGATCCCTCGCTGTAAACCGGTTTGAGCCGAAAGCATGTACAACCCGGTGACAATAATGATGAGGATCAACTGGGTCTCAATGGAATTTGTCACACCAAACAGGTAGGACATCCCACCGCTGATTTGGATCGCTCCAAACCCCAAGGAAGTGGCCACGCCTATTGGATTACTCAGAGCAACTGAGCAACCATTATTCCAGGGTCTTGGAAGAGGTGAGGGCCAATCAATGGAGCCTCGTCCGAGTCTGCAGTGAGGATTACATCGAGAAGATGAAATCCGGACTGGAACATTGGATCAATGGAGGCCTTGGCGGCCATCTCCAATGGGGGATGTTACATTTTCGGAAAAAATAAACGCTGGCGAGGTTAATCCGTCGGGTGTTTACTCAAGTGGTTGGAAAGTCTGTGATCCGCAGAATTTCCAATTTTCATTCTGAATAGGAGAGTTTCTACTGCCTTTTTAGCGCTCAATGCGTAGGGGCTTAGCCGGTCGAGCAAAGTCTCCGGACGGGCCGAAACGACCTTCTCCACCGAGGACGTTATCGGGATCTGTATATTCCAATTCCCGTAGCTGCTCTTGTTCACTCTCCTTCAAGGGTTCCCAGCCTAATTTTTCAAGAGTTTCAAACACGGTCTTCTTGAGGGCACTGGTCGCCGTAAGACGCGTCGAGGCAAAGGCCAACACTCGTTCACTTTCTTTTTCTACCTTTGACGCATCCGGATCATGGAGAAAAGCCACTAAGGGCTCGATCGCCACATCGCCAATTAAGACGAGCGACTGAGAGGCATAATCACGCAAAACAATGTCCTTCAGGAGCAAGATTAAGTCAGAGATCACTTTGGGATCCCGAAAATGTCCAAGTGCAGTGGCGGCAGCTTCCTTAATCAACTGATCTTCGCTAATGATACACCCCGGAGTCGGAGTGCCCTGTTGCACAAACCCTTTGCCTTTGAGCGCATCCAGGACCGAGGGAAGTGCCCGTGCATCACCGATCATGCCAAGCGCGGCAATGGCATGGCGTTTAACCGTCCCGTCTTTCATGGCCTCTATGAGCCCAGGCACCGCTTGCGCATCACCAATAATGCCCAACGCTATCGTCGCATCTTCACGAACAGCACGGTCTTCATCCTTCAAGGCTTTGATTAACGCTTCAACGACTCGGGGGTCCTTTGTCCAGGCCCGACCAATTTGATAGTCAGTGGTCATTCCTCCTAAAGCACGAATCCCATGGCATCGAATGACAAAATGAGGGTCGTTGAGGGTTTCCAACAGTGCAGGAATCGACGTGTCACCTATATAGACTAAGGCCGTCCCGGCCGTCTCACGTACAATCTTGGAATTATCTTTAAACAACTTAATGAGAGTGGGAACAGCCTTCGGATCGCCGATTCGCCCTAAGGCCTCGGCGGTGGCACTTTTGACCGCTCCATCACGATCACGGCAGGCCAGCATGAGGGCGGGGACCGCCTGAGAATCTTTCAATAGACCAAGTGTCTTCGCAGCTTGCTCACGAACTCGCCATTTCTCGTCTTTCAAACAGGGCAGGAGCTTGGGAATGGTATCGGTCCCTATTGATGCCATAGCTGTCACCGCTTCGCTCTGAACTTCCATCATGGTGTCATTAAAG
>JAYWMS010000437.1:0-3489 GCA_035873215.1 Nitrospirota bacterium
AGTAGCCATCTTTACGGCCACTCGTGCCACCGTTCTTGCCAAGATAGTTGGGTAACGATCGTCTAAATTCTTCTGAGCAGTTGCCGTCATATTATGCACTAATTCCGTCCGATATTCAGACGAAGTTTCCCCGCTTACCTGCAAGGTGCCATAGGCGACTTGTGATTGCCCAGACACCAAGGTTGGAAGCGCCACACGAATTACCTGCCCTTGTAAACCATACAACAGTGACTCAACGCCGCGGGCCTGGGATTCATTGCGTCCAACGACACGTTTGGTCTGCAGAACCAAGCCCAACGCCTGAGCACTGATCGGCACATCAAGAAATTGATCGGCAAGGCGAGGAGCGCGACCGAACAGGCCCAGAACGATCACCTGGGCCTGCCCATCCGAAGTGGTGGCCTGTTCGACAACAGTCGGGAATAACCGTTGATATTCCGCATGCTCCGCATTCAAATGCAACCTACTGGTCACGCGAAGGAGAGATTCCTGTAACCCATGCGGAACTGGAAGATGTAACCAAGGTCGGGCAGATTGATAGGCTTGATAGGCTTTTTGATATCCAATAAACGCATTATTGAAATCCCCGGTTGCCTCATACAGCATGCCCGTTAAATACCGGGCAAATGGATCTTCGTGATACGCGGTCTCTTCGACCTGATCACTCAACACATTGAGTCGATGATCAATCTTTCGTGCTTCAACAAGCGATTCATTCAACTTCCCAAGCGCCACGTAATTGAGTGCTTTGACCACATTTACCATCACCTGCTCATAGGGATCTCCACGAAAGGCGCGCGTCATATCATTGATAAGCAAAGACAGCGCCTCATTGCGCAGACGTCGGGTATACAGTTCATCGACGAGATGATCCGCTTCTTCTAGCAGAGTATTACTCTCAGCATAGTGACCGGCCAAATGTAGGGTCATGCCTCGTTCCATCAGATATAACAACCGGTTTGTCGAACCATAAGCCTGCTCTTTCCCCGCGAGAAGATGATCGGCTTGCTCCAAGTTTCCTTTACGAAGACTCGCATCGATGGGCCCATAATGGGACAAGGCCCCCATGCAACCAGACAGGACGAAGAAAAGGCACAAGAGGAGGAAGGAAACCAGGAGTCGATGAGGAAAATGAGAAACTGGAATGTGAGAAAGATGCCGAAGAAAAAGAATGGATTCAAACAACCGAGAAAAGTAACCGCCTACGTTGTATCCCTGCACAGGACATCAGTCATTAAAAGAGGGTTCGTTTGCGTTCGATGACCTTCTTGATCTTATGCTGGCCATACCACGCCTTCACATTATCGGTGAGGCTGATCAATTCAAGATCGACTTGATAGAACACGGCCTTCGTCCCGTCAGCTTCATCCTGAATAGTCGAGATATGACCCTTCATCATGTAATCAGCGCCGAGTTCTTTTCCTGGCGCTTTTTGGGTTGCTTCGCGGGCATGAGTTGCCTGATCATGGCGCTCTTCGCGAATTTCTTCCCGCTGCCCCTTATCCGCCACAAACGTCACCCTTTGCGTATTCGTCATTTCTCGCTCGAGGTCCGTCACAAAGGTTTCGATATTGATGTGTTCATGACTCTTATTCAGGACCGTTCCCACAATGACAACAGGTTGACGACCCTCAGCTTTGGCAAAATTTTGTAACCACGGGCGGTTGACCATTTCATCCATCATTTTTTCAGCCACCAACTTCGAATCAGTATCATTCCAGCGTCCGCTCAAATCCGTGACGACACTCGTATCAACACGAGTGACCCGTTTTTCTGCACCGCACCCAGCAAAGACCAAAGCTCCGGAAACGATTATCAATACGAACCAAGGTCTCCAGAACAATGGGGTCATCGTCACACCTATTCCAAATATATTCATAAATTCATCTGATTCTATTCTTCTGCTGGAGACGCACCACTCGTGCCAACTTGACGCATGGCTTCTTCTTGTTCCAAGCGATCAAAAAGACGTTCCCCATTTTTCTGCACGAACTCCCGGACATTCCGGTCCAATTCCTTCGCCTCTGCCAGCGCTTCCTGCATATCCTTGAAGGACAATTTGGTCAGAACGTAATAGGCACCCTTTTCGTCATCTTTGTACCGATCGATTGGCCGAACGCCATGGAGCGTGACATTCGTAAAAGTTTTGATAGCACGCTGCACATCCTGCTCTTCAGTAGACTGGGTAAAGTCACCTGCCGTAGTGGAGGCAGCGTAATCCTTCATGAGATACCCCGTATAGGTCTGAAAACTTTTAGCAAGTTCCGCACGCGAACGGTTCTCAGCCGCTTCCCAAGCCAATGGCTCATTGTTGACACCAATCACCGAACCAACACCATAAATAGACTTACTATCTTCTTTGTTCAGTGCACCGGAACCTTCTATCACCCAGTCCGGGGCACCACCACACCCTCCCAGCATAAGCATCAAGACAAGAACACTGATACTCCATGCCCATCCTTGTAAAGAATACTTGAATCCTGCCATGGAAAAACTCCCTGATAGAAAGTGGGAAGGAGGTTGGAAGACCTGATTCATGACAACACTACTGAAACGACATTAGAGAAAGCCACAAAAAAATGCTAACATGCACCCCCTATGCTGTCAAGAAAGCAACGGCGCATCAGGAGCGAAGTTTACGTATTTGTCGAGACAGAAACAAAAGATTTTTAGATTCAACGATGGAGGTTGTCCAGTGGCTGAAGTGAAGATTGAAGATGGGATCATCAAGATCTTACAGTTAGAAATTCAGGATCCGAAGACTGCAAAAATTTTGGCAGCATACCCTGATACCCGATGGTGTGAAATGACTCGACGGGCACTCAAAATTGGACTAGGGTACCTGAAAGGAGGCGAAGACGCGTAACCTCATAGAGCGTGAGTCTACCAGGGAATCAGGCCTCACCCACATATTCCATTGGCTTCCCAACTAGCATCACAAGACCACAAGGCATTCAGGGTCTGTTGAATAATTCACATATTTCTCAACATTGGCAATGCTTACCCAACAACCTAGCAGGTTAGAATGGGAGAGGGGCTGTTCAAAAAGGCCCGTCCAGCAAGGCCGCAGGCGCTTTGGCGAGCGGAGCGTACAAGAAGTACGTGAGCACGACAAAGGGCCGAGAACGCCGCTGGCGGACTTTTTCAACAGTCCCATTCAGGATTTCGCTGCTAGGCTTTTATCCCCTGATGGCTAAAGCCCTATTTCAAAACTGACGACATACCTTGTGTATGAAACCTGCAAGCGCTGTCATGAAAAATGTCATGGAGGGCCTGTTGAACATTTCTCTCACATGGCCCCTAAAGGCCCGAGACGAAATCGATATCAGCAGCCGACGGGAATGGTCAAAAAAGCATGCCCTTGTATGATGCAAGCAAAGGGTGTGGCCCAAACAACACGAGCCGCCTTTTCCCTGAAGAGCGTGTAGCGAACGAAGAAAAAAGACTGTACCCTGAAGGCATTGTGAATCTCGGCATGATAGACCGTTT
>JAYWMS010000447.1:0-5054 GCA_035873215.1 Nitrospirota bacterium
GCTGGTGGGTTGACGTGACGGTCAATCCGAAAAATGGAGGGATGTTATTGGCTGATGGGGCGTAGGACCAACAAAAAGGATAGACCCATAAGAGAAGGACCAAAGAATATAAGACAGCGGACTGAAGACCTTTAACAAAAAACCATGGAGCAATGGGCTCATGCTATGGTCATTGACATGTGCATTTTGGAATTAATCCTAGGACCGGTGAGCATTCCGAGCAGCGCTAATTCCGGCTATATAGCCTGTGGCCCAGGCCCATTGAAAATTGAAACCACCGATACGGCCATCGCAGTCGAGCATCTCACCGATGATGTATAGACCCGTCATGGTGCGGGACGCCATTGAGGAAGGATTGATTTCTGAAAGGGGCACGCCTCCCGCCGTGACTTCTGCAAAATTCCATCCACGATCAGCAATAATGGGAAGGGGCAACTCTGTCAGGGCTCTGCCCAATGCTTGCCGCTGTATTCGGGTAAGCTGGACAATTGGGATCCTGTTCAGAGGTGGGACGCGTTTATCATTATTCTTTTCTTCAGTCCTGGTGAGATGATCACACAACGCGGTTACAAGACGGTTTGGCACGTGCTGCGAGAGAAGAGTTTCCACCGTTCTGCAAGGTTGTGATCTTGCGGCCTTTAATAACCAACGGTCGACTTCTTCAAATGATTGTTTGGGAAAACATGAGAGTGTTACTGATGCGGTGCCTCCTTGGTATGTTGCCATGGTCCAAAACCGACTGGCATCCATCGCGAGCGGTCCGCTGATTCCAAAATGTGTCCATAACAGGCTGCCAGATCGGCTGTCCACGATTTTAAGATCGACTCGCGTAGTGAGTGTAGCTTCATGCGATATCCCGGACAGGCCTTGATGAAAAAACCTGTCTTTCAACAGCAGTGGAACTAAGGCGGGAAACGTGGGGGTGACGGTGTGGCCGAGTTGTCGAATGAGGGTCCAACCTTGTCCATCTGACCCGGTCTTGGGTAGTGATTGCCCCCCGGTAGCCATGATGATCTGAGACGTGAGCAAGTCACCCTTGTCATGAATGATGCGAAAGTTTGAATCGACACAGATAATTTGTTGCACGCGATGGTGAGACCAAATATTGATTCCCAGCGTTTGGGACCGTTGGAGAAGTGCCGTTAAGACGGTTCGTGCTTTATTGCTGTGGGGGAAGATCTTTCCGCTCTCTTCCTGTTTGAGTTCAACGCCTAATGAGGCAAACCAGCTCACCGTGTCTTTTTCGTTAAATCGCTTGAGGATCCGTTCCACTATGCGTTTGGGAGCATGGAAATCCGACGGGGTGACCTGAGCATTGGTGACATTGCAACGACCACCCCCTGATACAAGGATTTTGGCACCGATGGTTTTGGCTCCGTCGAGGATGACGATGTTGAGGGTTGGGTTTGTTTCAGCTGCAAAAATGGCTGCGGCTAATCCGGCAGCTCCTGCGCCGATAATGGCAATGTCAGTGTTGTGGTTCATGGATCCGCTGGCATGGCACCATAAGAGAACGTGACGGGGCTGGTTAGGGAATCGTTGTATGGGTGAAGCAAGGAGTTTTGAGGACTATGACGATACTGGTGCTTGCCTGAACGAAAAGAAGTTGTATTAAAAATTGGTTTCTGATTCAGACTTTTTGTAAAGGCTGTTCTCCGTATATGCCTGCTGTACATCTGGATCTTCCTTCGACTTTACCCGGAATAACATCATGAGATATTTCTGTGGAAGGCCAGCTTCTTCCGCTCCGCGGACTACATGGTTTTTATACCAATGATAGGGAGACAAGCTTTCATTGATTTCGGTTGCGTAATAGGTAAAGGCTTGGATTTCTTTTCCCAGAGAGTCCACCACTGTCACCTGTGTCCTCTCATAACCCTTACCCAGTCCTTCCGCCCGATCGAGTATTTCTTGGTCTTCTTCGCTCATTTCATACAGGACGCCGTATACCACATCCTCGGCTTCTCTCGTGTAAATGACATCGCATTTTGCCGAACCATCACGGCTGACCTTATGAAACCTCAATTGATGTTCCGCCAAGGATGCGGTGCCTTGAAGTTTTGCGGCTCGAACCCGTTTTTTCATGCGCTTCACGGACATATTGGATCCATAGGCAAAATACAGCATCTAAGATCCTTTCCCTATCAAAGGTCGTTTTAATTGAATGGTGGACAGATTAGGTTTCCCTTTTACTGGCACAGTCGAAACACAAGGGGACCGACGGATCAAATTCCAACCGCTTGGGATCGATTCCCTCTTCGCAACGCACACAGAGACCGTAGTTTCCATTTTCTAGCCGTGACAGGGCCGAATCAATACGTTGTTTTTGAATGCTCCGTCGCTGCTGAGCTTCCTTCGCGATGGCCTGACTTTGCAAGGCATCCATTCTGGACAACCGTCCCACCTTGGATTGATCCAGTTCTACGGTCCTTGCCGCTTCATTGCCTGACTCTTCGACTTCCAAAAGCTCTGCGCGGAGAGTGACCAATCTTTGTTTGAAATGCGCTGAATCCATCACTTTACTTCTCGTGAATATTGATCTTGTACCCGACCAAACCTCATTCGGGTAACTTCACCAGAGTATTCTGGTCCGTATGGTGGAATATGCCTTCGCGTCCGTGAATTTGCAATTGCGTGTCTTCCACGTAACTAAAACGGCCCTCTTCATGAATGATGACTTTCAGTGTATAGCGGACGGTTTTAAAAGCTTGATCGAGAAAGGGGTTTGACATGACCCCAAAAGTTTCTGAACCTACTTCGGCCTTCATGTCAAATATTTTGGCATCGGGGCTGGTTTTTCCCCCGGCATTCACGACTACGCCGCGCGGTACGATAAAACAACGCATCACTTGTTGCGCACTCGGATCCCACAACCAATAGCCGACTTCTTCATGGAAGGGGTTCTCTTCATTCAGTGGCCAGGCTGTGGTGGAATAGCGCAATCCGTACAGAACTTGTGGCCCATTTATGACAGGTCCCATGGGGGCAAGGGTTAACTGTTCGCGAAACTTGGTTTCTACCTGACCGTTCCGTATTGGGGCAATATCCAGACCCTGGTCACCTTCCCATTTCCCAGCCAATGCTGCTAATGGTCCAAGGTTTTTAACGATTTCACTATCGACGGAACTTGGTTTGTTGTACACATCCATGGACATTCCCCCAGAAGAATAATATTACTAAAAAATTCCAATCTGTTAGCTTTCAGCTTACTTTGTTCGCACACTCTGACGCATGTCTACAGCTTGCACCCCAGTCAGGCTGTTTAGAGGCCTGTCAGGGCTCATACATGCCCATGCCCTAGACGAAAGTGATAGCAGTAGCCGAGGGGAATGGTCAAAAAAGCATGCCCTGAGTCTTTCCGAAGGGTCCGCTTTGTCACCCGCCCAAACCCAAGGGCGCCAAGACGCCCTTTTCCACGGGCAAGGCCTCAGCCATTTGGACGCGCGGAGCGTACTCACAGTACGTGAGCACGGCACAAGGGCGAGAACGCCGCTGGCGGCTTTTTTCAACATTCCCCTGGATGATGGAGAATGGTGTCCAGCATAACAAAATCTTTACAGATCACGGAGCAGGATGCGGAAGAGCTAGGGAGAAGAGGCATCTCCGTAGATACGCTTGAGCAACAGCTCGCGATCTTTCAGAAAGGCATACCCTTCACGTGTGTGGTGAAACCGTGTACCGTCAATGACGGACTCACCCTTCTATCATCGTCTGATAGGCCATCGCTGGAGCAAACCTTTGACAAGGCCAGGCTCCAAGGACGCGTCACCAAATTTGTCCCGGCTTCCGGCGCAGCCACGCGAATGTTTAAGTCCTTGCTGGCGAGTTGTTCCTCATCAGAATCTCCAGAATCTGCTGCTCCACTATCATCAGCCGATCAAGCAGTCGTCAGGAAGTTTTTGGATAACCTGACACAATTTGCCTTTCATGAAGAGCTTCAAGCGATTGTGAACCGGACAGGCCAAGATCTCGGTGAGGAGCTCACACAGGAAGACCACGGACTTGTCCTCCGATCCGTCCTCCATCACCCTGGTCTCAATTATGCCCAATTACCCAAAGGCCTTCTGAAATTTCATCGCTACAGCAGTCACTCCCGTACCCCCATTCAAGAGCATCTTGTTGAAGGATCGATCTATGCCAAGGATCAGCAGAAGCAGGTGCGAATCCACTTTACGATATCCCCAGAACACCGGAGTGCGGTTCAGGACCATCTTGATCATTCAACAACAGATCTCCACGCCTTGGACAGCCACTGGCACCTCACCTGCTCAGAGCAACTTCTATCCACAGATACATTGGCCGTAGATCTAAACAATCAAGCGTTTCGAAATCGCGAAGGAAAATTGCTCTTTCGGCCTGCAGGACATGGAGCACTGTTGAATAACCTCAATGCGCTCCGAGCGGACATCGCCTTCATTAAAAACATTGATAATGTCCTCCCTGACACCAAAACCGAGGAATCGCATTTATACAAAAGGCTCTTAGGTGGGTTGCTCGTCACAATGGAAGAATCGATCTTTGAATCACTTCGGCAATTACACGAGCCTAAGGTCTCGACTCAACAAGTCAATATCATCGCTGATTGGGCGCATACAACCCTAGGGCTCACGCTACCGGATCCATGGAGGTCATGGACACAACAGGAACGCAGTCAATTCCTCTTCTCATATTTAAATCGACCGCTTCGGGTATGCGGCATGGTGAAGAACACCGGGGATCCCGGAGGCGGCCCATTCTGGGTCAAACACCATGATGGATCGGTCTCTCTTCAAATTGTGGAATCCTCTCAGATTGATCCCAATGATCCTGAGCAACAAGCCATTTTTCAATCATCCACACACTTTAATCCGGTCGATATGGTCTGTGGTCTCCGTGATTACCAAGGCCGATCATTTGACCTCCACCATTTTGTCGACCCCGACACCGGCTTTATCTCAAAAAAATCTCACGAAGGCCGCGAGCTCAAAGCCTTAGAATTGCCGGGTCTCTGGAACGGTGGGATGGCCAAGTGGAATACCGTCTTTGTGGAAGTACCGCGCTCAACCTTCAACCCC
>JAYWMS010000453.1:0-3828 GCA_035873215.1 Nitrospirota bacterium
GTCAGAATCCCCTTACGTGATCAGTCTCTTGACAAAACATTTGTGGGTTCCATAAAGTCCGATGAACATTGATAGAAATTGGCACGGGTGCAGGGAAGAAGGTGCAACTCCTTCGCGGTCCCGCCGCTGTGACTGGGAACGAACCCCGCGAATGCCACTGTCGGAATACAGTAATGCATGAAGCGTGCTGAAAACCGGATCTGAAACAGATTCCGGATCACCGCTCACAGATTACGTTTTCGATGGGAAGGCGCGGGCAGTAGGGTTAAGCCCAGAAGTCAGAAGACCTACCCGAGCTTTGGATTGGATCTCACCATGGTGAGAAACAATTCATGACCTTCATTCCCTCGTGGGCTGGGGAAAGGGTGAGGATGAATTGCGGGAGCAATCCTCAGGGTCGTCTAGGCCTTGGGGATTTTTTATTTTGGCAGTTTTCGGGCATCCACTTCCTGTTCCTAATCCTAAAGACGAGAAAAGGCTTCATCGTTTTTTCCTTGTCAGCCTGCCTCTTGTTCTGCTTATCTTATTATCCTGTGACCCTCTTTTTGGACTCTCTGAACAATCTGGTGCCATGAAACGTCGTCAGCAAGGAATTTTAACTGGGATGCCTTTCATGTCCAATGTGGCACCCCGGACGTTTGTCGACGATACAGGGCGAAAAATCTATTTGGCCAAGACGCCGAAGCGAATCGTCTCGCTTGCCCCCAGTATCACGGAAATGTTGTTCGCCATTGAGGCCGGTGATTCAGTCGTTGGTGTCACGGAGTTGTGTGATTATCCCCCAGAGGCCTCGACCAAATCACATGTTGGTGATTCCCGACCTAACCTTGAGGCGATCCTAGCGTTACAGCCTGATCTCGTCTTGGCCATGGAAGTCATTCGAGATGATGTGCTGAAAACTCTTGACCAACTCAAAATCCCTTTGTTTGTCATGGAAGCCCAATCATTGGAGCATGTGTATTCCCATATCCAAACCCTTGGACGAATGTTACATCGGGTGCAACCGGCCAATGCCCTCGCTCATTCCATGCGGACAGAAATGCAGGCAATCGGTGAACAAACCCGTACCTTGTCGAGGCCGCGTGTTCTCTATGTCCTCTATTCCCAACCCTTTATCACAGTAGGACGAGGGAGTTTTATTCATCAACTACTTGAGTTAGCTGGTGGAGAGAATATTGCGAAGGATGCTGGAAATGCCTACCCACGCTTAAGTATGGAAGTTGTGGTGCAAAAGGATCCTGAAGTTCTCCTGTTCCCCTCAATGGGTGGGAAAGGGTCTCTAGAAGTCGATCTCGATCAATGGACTCGTTGGACCTCATTGACCGCCGTCAAGAATGATCGTCTTCATTTTGTCCCATGGGCGTTGATCAGTAGACCAGGACCCAGGCTCGTTCAAGGTCTCTCAGCATTAGCGAAAGCCATTCATCCTGAAATTTTTCAGGGGAGTTGAGGGTAAGTGAAAGTCCATTGAGTACTCAGACTTCAAATCAGCCAGTCGATGCTCTTCGATTCCAAAGGGTGGAAGCGACTGGTGGAGGCATTGCCTACCTTTCAGCGACTCGTTGGCTCACCAGCCTCTCGGTGTTGGGATTGTTGAGTGTGTTGATTGGGGTAGGGTGTTTAACCGTGGGGGCCCAACCAATAAGTTTTCAAACAGTTCTCCAAACAGTAGGTGCCGTGCTTCAAGAAGGTGGTCGTGATACTGATTCGGTAGATCTTTCTGGGGTGATTCTCTTGCAAGTACGCTTTCCCCGCATCGTGTTAGCCTTTCTCGTGGGGGGATCATTGGCTGCTGTGGGAGTTGGGTTACAAGCCCTTCTACGAAATCCCTTAGCGGAACCCTATGTCCTAGGCATTTCCAGCGGAGCAGCCTTTGGCGCAACTCTTGGGATCCTGTTCGGTATCGGTGGGACGATCATGGGTCTCTCCGCACTTCCAGTTTGGGCCTTTCTCGGCGCGCTTCTTTCCATTCTCGTGGTGTACCGAATTAGCGTGGCGTATCGAATGCTATCCGTGCACACGCTCCTATTGGCTGGTGTTATCCTGAACGCACTGTTTTCTGCCTTAATTATGTTTGCGGTATCGATCGCTGACCCTTCACGCGCTTTCAAAATGATGATGTGGTTGATGGGAACGTTAATCGCTCCGGAATATTCCACATTGTTATGGCTGGGTGTGTTCTTGGGAGGAGGCGGAGTGGTCTTGTTCTGGTTGGCTCGACCGCTCAATATTCTGACCATGGGAGAAGAAACCGCAAGAGCTTTAGGAGTAGAGATTGAGCGAGTGAAAAAACTAATCTTTGTCGTGGCGGCCCTAATGACGGGGGCAGTGGTCTCCATCGCGGGGTTAATAGGGTTTGTGGGGATGGTGGTTCCTCATACCGTTCGCATGATTGTTGGGGCAGACCATCGTTTACTGTTGCCGGCTTCTGCTTTAGTGGGAGGCATGTTTCTCATGGTGGCCGATACTGTCGCCCGGACGGTATTATCGCCAACCGAGCTACCGGTGGGAGTGGTGACAGCCCTGATTGGAGGACCAATCTTTATCTTTTTGTTGGTGAAACGTCGGGCTGGAATCGCGCTATGAAGGCTTCATCAGAAAGAGTTCTAGCCTTTACCGTTCGAGAACTATCCTTCCGATATGAACATTCCGCCAATCGTGGCTGGGCCCTCAGGAATTTAGATTGCTCGATCGAGGCCGGAACAATCGTGGGGGTGATTGGTCCAAACGGGTCGGGGAAAACCTCCTGGCTGAAGTTATTGATGGGGCTCCTCCGTCCAGAGATCGGGACCATTCAGTTATTTGGTCAAGACTTAAGGACATTGTCACCAGCAAAGATTGCACAAAAAATTGCCTTAGTTCCTCAGGAGACGTCCCAAGTGTTTCCGTTCACCTTAGGAGAATTGGTGCTCATGGGGCGATTTCCATTTCATCAACCCTTTGACGGATGGGGATGGGATGCAGCCCCTGATGTGCAACGTGCGACTCAAGCGATGCAAGACATGGAGATTGCTTCGTTGGCCGATCGCATGATGTCGGACGTGTCAGGCGGGGAACGACAACGGGCCATGATTGCCCGCGCGTTAACTCAAGATCCACAAGTGTTGCTCTTGGATGAACCAACAGCCTTTTTAGACCTTCATCATCAACTTGATATCGCACGGAAGCTTCGCCAGCTGAATCAGGAGCATGGGTTAACGGTTGTCATGGTATCGCATGACCTCAATCTTGCGAGTCAGTGCTGTGATCAATTGTTCTTACTGCATCAAGGAGAAGTGGCCAAACGTGGAACTCCTCGGGAAGTGATCCAACCAGAGATCCTGGAATCTGTGTATCGGTGTCAGGTTCTGGTAGATCAGCATCCACATTCACAGGCCCCACGAGTGACATTGCCTGTATAGTGTTTCAGAACTTCCTCGCTGCCTTTGAGCGGTGAGGATAGGCTGAGGGGGCATGGCTCCCTCAGTATTATTCAACTATTAACAAAAGGAACGGGATAGAGGAAAATTTACGGTAAGTGACGGGGAAGATGGTGCAAATCCATCACGGTGCCGCCACTGTAAGCGGGGAATGACTCTGCAAAAGGCCACTGTCTGGAAGTGGTAATGAGAAAAAAGTAAGGGGTGATGAGGTGGAACAGAATTTCCTCATTACTTTTTACCCATAACTCATGACCCTTCGGATGGGAAGGCGCAGAGAAGTGATGATCCGCAAGTCAGGAGACCCAACTGCCGTTGACTTCTCAACCCACCCTTCGAGCCAAAGGGAGGTCGATGTATGTTTGGAATTTTTCGTTTTTTCTTGGTTTTCTCTTTTGTCGTTCTTTCT
>JAYWMS010000505.1:0-5791 GCA_035873215.1 Nitrospirota bacterium
GCGGGAAAGCAGCAAGAGTTCGTCAACAATGCGGCTCATCCTGTCAATCTCTTCCAGGTTACTTTCCAGCACTTCTCGATAGACTTCCGTAGAGCGCGGTTTGCGCAATGCCAATTCGGTTTCGCCCTTTGTAATCGTCAGTGGTGTTCGTAGTTCATGCGAGGCATCTGCGCTAAACTGCCTGATTTGACGGATAGAAGCTTCAAGCCTGGCGATCATGTCATTAAAGGTCGAAGCAAGTCGTCCAATTTCGTCCGTGGCATTTATCTGAATACGCTGGGTCAGATCCCCGGCGGCGATTCGTTGCGCGGCAAGGGTGATAGAGTCTACGGGGCGTAATGCCCGACCGGCCAAAAACCAACCGCCTAACATGGAAACAGCTACCGCCAACGGTGAGGCGATCAACAGAATAAAGACGGTACGATGCAGCATTTCTTCCATTGGTCGAAGGGAGGTACCAACTCGGAGAATGTTGACTAATGTTTCGCCATGTCTGATGGGGTAGGACAAGAGACGGATGGGAACTTCCCCGTGAAAACGAAGGGACTCATAGATCACCTGACCTTGCAGCGCTGACTTCAAAGCATTTTGGCTCAAGGGAATGTTTCGAGTCTTAATATTGGCTGATTGCAGCGTCACCTGTCCACCCGGCCCAAAGATTTGAAAGAATTTATCGAGAAGTGCCAGTTCCGGAAAGGCTTGGGCCAGGTCCTCGAGTAAGAGAAACGGACCGAATCGATGTTCTTCTAATGATCGGGCTGCAGCAACGGCAGCCTCCTCCAGTGATCGGTCAATTTGATCTTGCAAGGCTCTCGACATGACGAGATAGAGGGATCCTGCAAAGAGCACCATGATCAAGGCGAGGGCAATTCCGTACCAGATAGTCAGGCGGACGCGGATAGAGGTATTACTCATGCGGTGCCTTGAGGGTATATCCGCTGCCTCGAACGGTGTGTATGAGGGTGTGCTCATGTCCACGATCAATCTTGCTCCGGAGGTAGCTGATGTAGACATCGATCACGTTCGTAAACGTGTCGAAATCCAGATCCCAAACATGTTCAGAAATCATCGGGCGGGTGAGCACGCGCCCCGTGTTACGCATCATATATTCTAGGAGCGCATATTCTTTTGACGTGAGGTCGATGTGTTGGCCTTCACGTGTCACTTCATGAGTGATGGGGTTTAACACTAAATCATCGATTTGTAGGATTCCGGTTGTTTCACCTCCAGCTCTTCGTAGAAGTGCTCGAGCACGAGCAAGTAACTCCTCAATGGCGAAAGGTTTCGTGAGGTAGTCATCTGCTCCGGCATCGAGTCCTTTCACACGTTGATCCACTTCAGAACGAGCCGTCAATATGAGGATCGGGGTTTTAACCTTCGCCGAACGTAATGCTTTGAGAACTTCAATCCCAGGAAGGCCAGGGAGCATGAGATCCAATATAATGAGATCGTAGTTGACTTCACTGCCAAGGTCACGGCCCTGAATGCCGTCCGTGCAGACATCTACCGCATAACTCTCTTCCTCCAGGGCCCTCCGGATAAACGAGGCGACCTTTGGCTCATCTTCAACGATCAAAATGCGCATAATGACCGGATTATACCATGGAAGGATGGCAGACCAATGAAGAAAACCCAGGGGAGGAATGTGAAACGATCACATTGCTGAAGGTGACTGAATGCGAAATCCATATTTCTTGCTCGTGAGAGCGACGAGATTTCCCGATTCACGGTCATAGTACGCGGCTTGCCAGGTTGTTTGACCAAGGTCGTCGAAAATCGTGGCTGCACATTGTACGATTTTATCAATGGCTCTTTTTTCCTCGCGAGATAGAGCATGCCATTCAGGTTCAACATGAACCCATAACAGGTTGGACATACTGGGTGGACGTTCAAATTGTAAAATGCCTTGCGCCGAATAGTTCAAGAGGTTGGCCTCAGCTCTCTGCGGGTTGCAGGTATAGGACGGAGGGCCGAAAAACCACCAAACGGAGACGCAGGCCCCAACGACTAAAACGCTCATACCTGTTATTTTTCTTCTAGAATGAGATGAGGTGATCGTTGTCATATATTTTTAAAGCCGTTGAAAGAATGACCCAAGATAGAAATTGGCTAATTGAGATATTGAAAATATGGTCGACTTTCTCATCGTAGTTTACAATAAACTTCTAACCAAATTTAACAGCCGATGCGTTCTCACCTCATTCTCCAAGGCGAAAGGCTGAAAATTTGTGGTTATTGCCAGGAAAACATCAAAGTGTTACGGCTCTTCAAGGATTCTATGTGTTGCGAGCGATTCGGGGACTTGACGAGGATGATCCCCAAGGCCGATCTCATTTTTTTCAAATTTAATCTCACAGAGAAATTAACTGAAAATCAAGTAAGGCCTTATAGGGAAGATAACTATGAGCCCATACTGCAGACCTATGTGGGGATTCTTGCAATGTCTTTGCTCTTGTTTTCAACCGTGGCGTTGGTAGTGCCCTTAAACATTGAGGTGTAGAATGAGACCTTCCTGGATTTTCTCCAACCTCTTAGAGGTTCTGTCCAATAAGCCGAGCCTTGAGTCGTGGTCTCAGCCTTTCAGGTGTGGGCATTTTTTATTGTAATGCTGCTTCTAATATATGAGTAGGAAGAGGTGCGATAATAATAAAGATTGCGCTGACGAAAATTTTCGAGTATGAGAGGAAGACATGATTCAGAACTTACAATTTGATCTCTTATGTATCGGGAGTGGGCCGGCAGGGCAACGTGCGGCAGTGCAGGCGGCAAAACTGGGTAAACGAGTGGCCGTTGTCGAAAAACGACGAGTGATGGGTGGTGTATGTGTGGATACCGGAACGATCCCGAGCAAGACCTTTCGGGAGGCCGTTTTAGCCTTTGGTCGAAATGCAGAGCAATTTCGTCATCGTCATGGGGTAGGCCTTTCGTTGTGTCCGACGATTGACCAACTGCTGGCACGAGTGAACGAAGTCGTTGAACGAGAGGGTGATATAGTTGAACACCAACTTTTTCGCAACAATGTGACGTTGATTCGAGGTGAAGCCACATTTTTTGATCCACACACAGTGCAAGTGGTTGCAGAGGATGGTGCCTTTTCCATCCAAGCGTCGAATATTTTAATCGCAGTGGGAACCATTCCTACGACACCTCCCGGTGTCCACTCCGAAGAGGACATTATTATCACAAGTGATGGCGTGATGCGGCTGACTCACCTGCCGAAATCCATGGTTGTAGTCGGCGGAGGCGTCATTGGAATTGAATATGCCTCGATGTTTGCCTCGTTAGGCATCGAAGTCACATTGGTGGAAAAACGTGAGCGTCCCCTCGAATTCTTAGATTCCGAAATCGTGGATGAATTGATTCACCACATGCGCACGACCAACGTGACTTTTCGATTTGGGGAAGCCGTTGAGAAACTTGAGGTGGCAGAATCACCAACACGTCGAGCAATCATTCATCTGGAGTCAGGGAAGCGATTGGTCTCTGATCTTGTGCTTTTTTCAGTGGGACGACAAGGCGCGACCAGCACACTCAATCTGGGTGCTGCAGGACTTCAGGCTGACGACCGAGGCCGCTTGAAAGTGGATCATGAGTTCAGAACCTCCGTTCCTCATATATTTGCTGCCGGTGATGTGATTGGGTACCCGAGCTTAGCGGCCACATCCTCGGAACAAGGTCGGCTCGCAGCCTGTCATGCCTTTCACGTTTCTGCCAACCACATGTCCGCCCATTTCCCCATTGGTATTTATGCTATCCCGGAAATTTCGATGGTGGGCATGACGGAGCAAGAACTGACTCTTCGAAAGGTCCCTTATGAAACCGGTGTTGCGCGATACCGGGAAATTGCTCGCGGGCAGATTGCAGGAGATGATGCAGGAATGCTGAAGCTCCTGTTTCATCGAGAAGACAAGCGATTGTTGGGTGTCCATATTATTGGAGCTGGTGCAACGGAATTGGTGCACGTCGGGCAAGCCGTTTTGGGTTTGGAGGGCGGTCTGGATTACTTTCTGGTGACGGTCTTCAATTACCCAACAATGGCTGAATGTTATAAGGTTGCTGCTCTGGATACGCTGAACAAGCTTGCGTCTTAAACCTAGCGGGGTTCGATGATTGTAGTCCCAAACTATCTTCGGTAGTGGTTGCAGAATCATGGTTTCCTCGTCATCTTTTGATACATAGAGAAACCTATGTCCGCCTCACAAAATCTTGCTGTGCAAATAGATTGTCCCGTGTCTATCCCGTCTTATCTTTTTCTTCTCATGCTCCGAAGAAGCCTTTTTGACGCTTGATATCAAAGGAAGCCGTGATCAAGGCCTGTGAGTAGTCTGAGAAATCAAGCGTGTTGAATCTTGATGTTCCTGCGAGGCGTTTGCATGTTGGGGGTTTTGCTGTATGTTTAGGTGAGTGAAAGCCCTTCTCAACTTCGCCGAGAAGGAGTTATGAGGAGAAAACTCATTTTGTGATAAGAGTTTGGATCTGATAAAGGAGGATCAAATGGAAACAGATGATACACGTTGCTTGATGGTAGCAGGCATCATGTTTTTTTCAGGTCTTGTGCTGGGAATGGCTACCGGAGTGCTTCTGGCTCCCCAGTCCGGAAGCAGGACGCGGCGAAGTCTACTTTCAATGGTAGGTGATGCCAGTGAACGGGCAAATGAATGGGTGGATGATGCCAAAGAAGCCGTTAATGAGGTCGTGGATCGTGGGCGCAAAATAGTAAAAAATCAATCCTGACATTTGAGTTTCGGTTTGTATGACAGGAGTGGATGGGCTGTTCACGATAGCGGGGATCATGTGATATGGGGATGAAAATTGTTATTGGCCTCATCATTTTTGCAGTGGGTGTAGGAGTGGGGTTGAGTATCCCGAGTTTTCTTTCACCCTCGTTGAGCCCATACCTACCGCAAGCACTCCAGGATCAAACCGATGTGGTTGAAGGAGTGGTGGT
This sequence comes from Nitrospirota bacterium, assembly GCA_035873215.1. Taxonomy (GTDB): domain Bacteria; phylum Nitrospirota; class Nitrospiria; order Nitrospirales; family UBA8639; genus JAYWMS01. The sequence goes on from JAYWMS010000505.1 coordinate 4,949, forward strand.
TCGGAAATCGCGCGAAGATGGGAGGTTGTTGTTGACGGTCTCCACAGAACGAGGAGCATTGTTGTCAACCTTCACCAAGCAGATTGCTGAAATCGACTTGTTGGTAGAAGAAGGGGATTCTATCACCCTGGGCATCGCTCGCTATGAACCCTTTGTGAACGATCCTGCAGTGAAAGGGGTGATGAAGCCGGATATGATGTCCGCTGATTTTGGTATTCCTGATATACCCTCGAGCTACGATTCTCAGATAAACAGCACGCAAGAGTTTTCTTCAACATCCATCCCGTAGCCCTCACCTCGTGCTATTTTATGCCCGCTTTGTCCAAAGCTGAACGTGCTCTTCGAGCGCTTGCTCGCTTGCACGGCATTCAATCAACCTACCGAGATGGGACCGGTACCTCCCGAGTTGTGTCTCTTGATACCCTTCGAGTGTTACTGTCTGGTATGTCCGTGGCTTGTTCCACAGATCAAGACGTGCGCCGAGAAATCGCTGCAGCTCGCAATCGACCATGGACTATGTTTGTCGATTCCGTGTACGTGGTTTGGGAAGATCAGCGTCCCGGAAAATGGTGGGTCAACCTTCCAGTAGCCCAGCATTCAATTCATGAAGTGAGCCTTTCATGGAATTTGGTGAATGAGTCCGGCAAACGACAATGTTTTGAAGTATCAGGACGAGCAAGTTCTATCATGAGCACGCATACTTGGGACGGGATGGACTATGTACGAATGGCCTTACCTTACCCTGAAGATTGTGAGCTGGGATACTATCGATTACAAGTGAGGGCAAAAGGGCTTGCCAACCAGTTGGACGGTGAGGCATTGATGATCGTGGCTCCAAGACAG
>JAYWMS010000004.1:0-2727 GCA_035873215.1 Nitrospirota bacterium
CGGTCTCTGATGTTTCAACCTTGTCTGTCCAAGCCGATGTGACCGGCACGCTTGAACAGTATGATGTGCAAGTTCGTTCTGAGCTGGATCGAATATTGAAAGAGGCTGCCGGGAAAATGGTGAAAAACCTGGCGGCTGGTTTTGGCAAGGATTTACAGTCGGCCATTTCTGCCAAGGTTGCCGAACCGCTCAAAGCTCTGACGGGTTCAATGGGCGGACTGAACGGCATTGGTGGTGAACTGACCGGCCGATTGACGAAGGAAAACGATCTTTTGAAAGGCCTCCTTGAACAGGGTATCGGGAAGAAGGGGCTACCTGGGAAAATCTTACCAAAGGGTTTGCCGGGCGGGCTGAAACTGCCATTTTAGCAGGTTGTTAAAATTGAGGATCTGAATCCTTTGATGATTGCTCACGCAGGTCACTCCGGACAATCAAGCACCCATAAGGTGTGAGAGATCCTGAGTATCGCATCTTCCTCTCCCTTCTATTTCCCTAACGCGTTACATACCTCTTGCATGTCTGGTGGAAGGTCTGCCTCATGCTCAAGATAGTGCCCCGATATCGGATGTTGAAATCCTAACATACGAGCGTGGAGCATCATCCTTGGAATCTCGAGCCCCTTTATTGTCCTGACTTTTGGACCACCATAGGTCTGATCGCCAAGGATGGGGCAACCGAGTGACACCAAGTGCACCCGCAGTTGATGTGTGCGTCCCGTGCGCGGAAAGAGCAGCAAATAAGCCGCTTCATCTCCAAATCGTTTTTTGACCTGATAGGATGTGACGGCGCGTTTCGGATCTGATGAATCACCGGACACCATCTGCGTATGGTGTTGATCGCGTCCAATTGCCATGTCGATCACATCTTCGTCCTTCTCAGGGACCTTCCATACCAATGCCTCATAGGTTCGATGAATCGTATGTTTTTCAAACTGTGCTGCAAGTGCCCGGTGGGCTTGATGAGTCTTAGCAATGACCATCACGCCCGAGGTGTCCTTGTCCAATCGATGGACAATCCCTGGGGTTCGTTGGTGGTCTTTGGTAGTGCGTGTTTGGTCTTTCTTCTCCAAATGAGCCAGCAGTGCGTTCATTAGGGTCCCAGTCCAATTTCCCGACGTAGGATGTACGACGACCCTGGCCGGTTTATTCACGATTAGCAGCACGTCATCTTCGTAGAGAATCTTCAAGGGTACCTGTTCATCATTTACTAACAGTGGGCCAGGTTGTGGGGTATCCATCGTGATTCGGTCGCCGGGTTTTATTTTCTGGCTGGGCTTGACGATTTGGGCGTTCAGTCGGATACGACCCAGTTCGATTAATCGTTGGAGTCCTGAGCGAGACATCCCCGGTTCACGATGGCAAAGAAAGATGTCCAGTCGCTTGGGAGTTTCCCCTGTGGTTACATCGAACTCGGTAATCATGTAGTGATATGGTCCATTTCTGACACCTTATCGGGTTGCACATCGTTTTCTGATGGCATTGCCATTAATTGAGGAGGTGTTGGAAAATAATCTCAAAAAAATAACAATAGAGAAAGATCGGAATAGGCAAACCCAAAAAGGTGCCAATCAGATAGTGTTGAAAACGAAGGCCCGTAAGAGCCAGAGCGTAGTTTAAGGCTGGTAAGGTTTGAAACATAAAGCGCAGGATCGACACGGACAGTACCGGCCGTTCATCCAGGTGGGCAAAAGCCCAGTCAGCCCACCTGTTGTTAAGGCTCCGAAGGGCTGTTCCTCCAAGGTGACGTATAAGAACAAAACTCATAACTGAGGAACACAACGCCGCGGCGAATGTCGCAACGCCGCCCCACTCTTTTCCTAAAGCAAAAACAGCCCCAACCAAAAATACCCATCCGGGCACGTACAACAGATTGCCGATACTGAAAGCCAAGCAGAAAAGAAATAATCCCCCAAAGGGATGTTGCAAAAATAGGGTTTTAATGTTTTCCGGAGACAAGGCTGATCGAAAGCCACTCAATTCAACTATGATATAGAGAAGGGTGAAAAACGCGACAATGTAAAGAAGTTTTTTCTTCGGATCGGTGGTTGGAGAGATGGCCATAGAGGTCGAAGGTTTGAAAGCGGAGGAAAACATGCTTCCACTGTTAATGGGAAAAAATTCGAAAGGCTCACTGAGAGCAAGTAGGTACTGTCTATAGGATCGGAGGAAGGTTCACCATAAACTATCTGACAAAAATTTCCTCCAAACTTCGCAACGCTTTTGAACTCGTTCTTCTAATGACATCTTCGGCTTTGGCGGTGAGCACGACATATTTGGTGCGTTCCCCGGTAGGTTTCATCTCAAGGTACTTGGCGTCCTTGGCATTTTGAATAGCTCGTCGTGCTTGGGAGGCCGAAAGCTGTGGAATGATTTTTTCAGCATCACTCATGGTCACGGGAATCTTTTGGGCTTGTTTCCGAAACAATTCGGAAAACAAGGTCCAATAATAGCTTTGCTGGAGTTTGGGTTCTCTAGCAAAAGTCGAAATCCATTCCTTGGCGGCTTCCTCATTGACAGCTTCGATATACCGCACAATTTCTTTATCAGAATATTTTTTCACTTTAGCGCCTCGATCTAGCCCGTCAACAACAATTTGATGATCAGCCCCCATTCTTTTTGAGAAATCTAATACAGGCCGAATTAATTCGCAATGCACAAGTCATTGTTTTTATTATTTTAGTATTCAAAATAACAATCATAAAACATTCATTTTGATATTCAAATTGAC
>JAYWMS010000030.1:0-9989 GCA_035873215.1 Nitrospirota bacterium
AGTTTTCCTAAGCCCAGCCTGGATGCCATTTTTCAGCACCATGAACGACTCAACGGCACGGGCTATCCTCAGGGCCTGCGGAATGAAGCCATTCACGTATCTGCCAAAATCATTATGGTGATCGATGCCTACGACGACCTCTGCAATAGCCTTGATACAGCTAAAAACATTACGCCCTATGAAGCCATGCGTCATCTCTACGCAAAACGAGGTTCGGAATATTGGGAAAATGCCATTGTGTCACTCATCCGGTGTTTGGGCGTCTATCCCCCCAGTTCTCTCGTTGAACTCACTGATGGTTCACTCGGAATCGTCAGCACGATTAATCTTCAAGATCGACTTCGCCCACTCATCATGCTCTATAACCACGATGTTCCTCAGGAAGAAGCACATATCCTTGATCTATCAGAACACACTCATCTGGCTATCAAACAAAGCCTTCGACCCAATCAACTCCCCACTGAGATTTGGGACTATTTGAATCCTCGTTCGATGATTCGCTACTTTGCCTATGATCCAATCCAAGAATTAAAGCCTTCTCTGTTGACTCGCTGACCTCGCCTAGGTTTCGAGAACCGCCGAGTACCCTGACCCTATCGCGCCTTCATTCCCCCTGATCCTCTCGCCACTGCGTCAACACCTCTCTACCAAAATGACTCATTGCCAGAACTGACTAGTTTGATCTGTAAAGACACCAACCAACAGGACCGACAAAGAATTGTTCCCTTCTTAAGCAGAAAAGTAGGCTAGGTATCATTGGGTATTGAACAAGATACTATGGCGGTTCGGTGGCATCCCGGCCGGTCAATGCAGAATTGATCATGACAACGCCCTCTCCTCACATACTGATCGTTAATGGCTTCCCAGAAGACACGGTGCAGTATCGCCATTTTCTGTCTTCCGGAACGACAAGTCCTTTCATTATCGATAGCGCCACATCGGGAGAAGAAGGACTCCAACGGGCCATAACCGATCGACCGGATTGTATACTCCTGGATTTTCATCTCCCAGATATGACCGGGATCGAATTCCTTGAGAATCTGCCCTTTCTAGACGGAAAACCTCTCATGCCGATTATCATGCTGACCGGGGATGGTAGTGAAGCCCTCGCAGTCAAATCCATAAAAAACGGGGCCGAGGACTATCTCGTCAAAGGTCAGCTCACCCAAAGCAGTTTACAGATTACTGTCATGGGTGCTATAGCGAACGCGACCTTACAGCGATCAATGCGTGAGCATCGTGCTCATCTCAATATTTCCCAAACCTTGAGTACGACAGACACTCTGGAACGAGCTACTCCTGCGCTTCTCCATGAAATTGGCTCCACGATGAATTGGCAAATCTGCATTCTGTGGGCCACTGATGACCCTTCACACGAATTGTACTGCCTAGGGCTCTGGCATTCCCCGACCCTGATCTGCTCAGAGTTTCTCGAAGTCACCAATACTACTCGCCTCTCCTTTGGCGAAGATTTGCCCGGCAGGGCCTGGGCCACCAGCCAATTTACCCACCTTACGAATTCAACGCAGTTAGAGGCCTGCCCACGCTCTGGACTCCTTCCACATAATTCTATGTCTGGAGCTTTTGCGATTCCGATCAGATCACATAGTCATGTTTCGGTAATTCTGGAAGGCTGGTATGCGCACCCACGAGACGTCAGTCCAGAACGGTTTGCCATGATGAATGCCATCGGCAGACAAGTCACGCAGTTTTTAAAGCATGCCCACATTGAGCGCAATCTCATCCAACGTGAGAGCGAATACCGACTGGTCACAAACCATGTTCCAGCATTACTTGCCTCCTTTGACGCGGATGGCCGATTTCGATTGGCCAATCAACAATACCTGGATTGGTTTGGCGGGGCTGAGGATCAGTTAATTGGCAGATTTCAAGAAGAGATTCTGGGCAAGGCTCTGTATGAACATGTTCGCCCCTATGTCGAACAAACATTACGTGGCCAGGAAACCAATTTTGAATGGCGAATACCCTCGGCCAACGGGGAGACTCGATGGGTCCAAGCCAACTATATCCCGGAGGCAACGGATACTGGAAAAATCAACGGATTCTATTTTTTTGCAAGCAACATTACCCAACGAAAACAGATTGAAGAGCGCTTGCGGCACCAAGCGCAAGAATTGGCACGTTCAAATGCCGAGCTGGAGCAATTTGCCCACATTGCCTCCCATGATCTGCAGGAACCGCTTCGCAAAGTACAGGCATTTTCCGATCGGCTTCGTACTCGCTGCACCGCAAAACTTGACCCGCAAGAACTCGAATACCTTGAACGCATGCATAACGCAACAGGTCGAATGCAAACACTCATCCGCGATCTGTTGACCTTTTCACGAGTCGGATCAAATACCAACCCCTTCCAACCAATTGACCTCTCAGTGCTCGTGAAGGAAGTCTTAAGTGATTTAGAAACCTTGGTTATCCATTTCAATGCCTCTGTGTACTATCCTGATCTTCCAGTAATTGAAGCAGACCACACACAAATGCGCCAACTCTTCCAAAACCTCATCGGGAATGCCCTCAAATTTCACAAACCAGACACCTCACCCATCATTCACATTGAGGCCTCCTTAAATCACTCACCTGCCTCATCATCTCAAGTTCCCCTCTGGACCATCACCATAAGAGACAACGGAATAGGATTTGAACAACGGTATGCGGATCGCATTTTTGGAGTATTCCAACGCCTACACGGTAGGAATGAATACGAAGGTACCGGAATCGGATTGTCAATTTGCCAAAAGGTTATGGATCGACATCACGGGAACATTTCCGTTTCAAGCGTTCCTGGACAAGGTACAAGTTTCTTCCTGACACTCCCTGCATCACAGCCTCGTTTGTCCAGCCCTTCCACTCACTCCAAGGATTCGACCCATTTTTCACCCCTGCCATCGCCACCGAATTCTACCCAAATCTCATACACTAAGGATCAAACTCTTTGCTCTGAGGAACGCCTCGTGAATCAGCAAGAAAGAATCGAACCTATTAACTTCGTGGATGCTTGAGTGCATGGAATCCTTAGCTCTTTGCATAGATGTCCTTGAGCGTCATGCCCTCTCATGTTTGTTGAAGACTCGCATCGCCGCCTCCTTACCTCCCTTCTCACTGGCTAATTTGGATTTCCCATCCCATACCCTTTCCTATCATTTCACGTGTTCTCTTGATGAAGCACGACTGAACATCAGGAACGAGACCATGAGACTGAGAGTTTTCTTTTAAGTGACTGGGTTCCGTTTCGTTACCACGAAACCATCCTCACTATTTTGAACGATTCGATACCCTCAGAGACAAAATCTTCATAAAGTTTCAATACAGATCGCCGATACAACTCTCTATAAGGTGAAAAAGGCAAACCATCTGAGAGGATGGGACGCAAAGCCAAGGGACCTAATTTGAGAACAACATGTTCTCAGGGTACGCCTGGCCGCCCCTGCTAAGGTTCGTTGTTTGAGCCTAGCTTTTTTGCGCCCATCTTTGCTCAGAGATGGGCTTTTTTGTTTGTGGTACGTTCCGTGCCCAATCAAGAAGCAAGGAAGCTATGCCGCGCATCCGTGGCCCACACTTCTTCCCATCTCACGTGTCCGCCTGATTTCCCCAAACAGTAGTTGGCTGTTGAATCTAGCAGCAACTGATGGACACCGGTCCACCACAACCATTCCTTTGGAGGGAAGATGTCATGAGGCACCAACCACGAACGACTGATCCGGTACTAATCGCAGATGATGATACTGATGACTGTCTTATTGCAATGGAAGCGTGGGAAGAAGGTGGCTTCGGAAACGATCTACGATTTGTTCAAGATGGCCTAGAATTGATGGATTACCTGTATCAACGCGGTCGCTTTGCCGATGCCAGCACGGCTCCGCGACCAGGGCTGATCTTACTCGATCTATCGATGCCCAAAAAGAACGGCTTAGAAGCCTTAGCTGAAATCAAATCCGATCTCACCCTTAGGGAAATACCCACTTTGATCTTGAGCACGTCAAACACTCCCAAAGAAGCATCCGTTGCCTACTCCCTTGGAGCCTGCGGCTTCATCACCAAACCCAGTACCTTTCATGGATATCTTAATGTGATGCGAGACGTCCGTGAAGCTTGGCTTGACATGAACGATTTTTCATCCTTAGCCACCACACTCTGCCGATGAGGAGGTATTCATCATGAATGAACCTTTCATACCCACTCAAACGGTCATCATGGCCGATGATGACCCTGACGATTGCTTGCTAACACAAGACGCATGGGAAGAAAGTGGAAGCCCTCACACGATCAGATTTGTCCGTGATGGAGAGGAACTTTTGGACTATCTCCATCACCGCGGGAAGTTTTCAGACTCTGAGGAATTCCCCCTGCCGTGCATGATTCTTCTAGACCTACACATGCCAAAACGTAATGGCCATGAAGCCTTACAGGAGATTCGCTCACAAGTAGGCTTTCAGCACATCCCAATCGTCGTCATCACAAACTCCATTAATGAAGATGAGACATGTCGTTCCTATGCGCTGGGAGCCAATGCCTGTTTGACGAAACCTCGCACAGCACAGGAATACCAATCGGTCATCGGTACGCTCAGCCAGTATTGGTCCTATAGAGTACAGTTACCTTCGGATCAAAGTCTGCATAATTTCTACAATCCGACACGGAGTTGGGTTTGACAACCGCAGAGACGGAAGTGCTCATGCCCGGGAAGGCCTCTGTTCTCGAAGTTAATTCCGAGAATAAATGGCCATCTATGGCTGAAGAAATGAAGCACTCGCTCGCCGTAAGCAAACGGCATAGCGTGACGGTTCTCATGGCAGATGACGACTTAGATGACTGTCTATTGGTACGGGAGGCCTGGGACGAACTCAAGACTGACCACAGGTTGCGGTTTGTCCATGACGGGCAAGAAGTCCTGGATTATCTCTATCACCAGGGGCAACACCAGGACCATCAGGCCTCACCCTCTCCAGCCCTCATTTTGCTGGACCTCAACATGCCAAAGAAAAATGGCAGGGAGGTGTTGAACGTGCTGAAGTATGACCCTCAGTTACGGACAATTCCTATTATCGTGTTTACGACTACAAAAAACATGGAGCATATTATTCAGACGTATAAGGATGGGGCTAACGCCTATATGTCAAAACCGACCTCATATGAAGGCTATGTTCACGCACTCAAGGCCATTGAATTTTTCTGGTTAACCCTGGCGAAACTGCCTATGTTCTAATCGTAGATATCAGTCATGTCACTCAACCGGGGGGAGCGCACACCGCCAGCATCCTCACCAAAACTCTCGCATTTTCAAGCTTCCTCCAAAAAAACCGATTAAATCAACAAAATATAACTTGTGAATGACCTTACGCCCACAAGACACCACCGATACTTTGATAAGGTCTTACACCATGACTTGGTAGAAATTCTGTCTCCGATTCCCAATGATGCCTTCAACTATTCATATTCTCCTCGTGGAAGATGACGAGGACGATGTCGTTATCCTGCAAGACCTCCTAAAGGACATCAACGGGAGTGACTTCGAGGTGGATTGGGTCAGGACTCATAAGCAAGCCACTCAACACCTTTCACAGCATTCGTATGACATCCACCTTTTTGACTATCGACTCGGACTCACAACCGGTCTCGATCTTATCCAACATGCCAATACTTTACCATCTCCAGCGCCGAGCATACTTTTGACCGGAATCGCTGATCGCCATGTAGATCTCTTAGCCGCGCAAACCGGTGCTGTTGACTTTTTAGTCAAAGGCGAACTAACCCCATCAAACCTTGAACGATCGATTCGATATGCCATCGAACGACGGCGTGCAGAGACCGAGCGAGAGGCATTAGCCTCACAATTAATGGAAACTTCACGTCAGCTTGGAATGGCCGAGGTTGCGGCCAATGTTTTGCACAATGTTGGGAATGTACTGAATAGTATCAACGTCTCGGCCTCACTGATATTCAATGGGCTCCGTGCCCCCTATGTTGATGATATTCGCCGTATTGCTCTTATGCTTAAGGAACACGACGGCGACCTCGAAACATTTCTGACACAGGACTCTCAAGGCTGTCAGCTTCTTCCCTATTTGGATCAGTCGACGGAGCATGTCATCCGTCAACACGCAACGATGCTTCATGAAATTCAATACCTCACGACCAATCTCGAGCATGTGAAACACATCATTCAAGCCCAACATCCCATCACGAGATCCCCGAGTCACTACGCCCCCGTGGATTTATCAGATGTTATGGATCAGGCATTGCATATCAATCAGCATCCCCCAAGCCCATACAAGTTTGAGGTTGAGCGTCACTATGCCGATATACCCCCTATAATGTCTGACAAACATCAAATACTACAGATACTCGTGAATCTGATAAAAAATGCAAAACAAGCGATGCAGGATATCCTGAGTCAGAACCATACACTGACCTTGTCCATCAGGGGAGATTCCCATCGGATGAATATGGTCCAGTTATCTGTACAAGACACTGGTGCAGGCATCGCTCCCGACCATCTCACCAAGATATTCTCACAACGGTTTACGACAAAACGGGAGGGAGACGGACTCGGCCTTCACAGCAGCGCCTTAGCCGCCGAAATGCTAAAAGGGACCCTTAAAGCTCAGAGTGAGGGCCAGGGGCAGGGGGCCCTCTTTACCCTTTCTTTGCCAGTATCACCAGTGGAGGCACGGGCATGACCATGCAGTATTACCGAATTCTAGTTATCGATGACAATCCGGCTATCCACGATGATTTTCGGAAAGTCCTCACTCCCGAGGTGGCTAATAGGGACCTAGAAGAAACACGTGCCAAGTTCTTTGGTTCGCAAGCCTTATCTGACAGCCCATCGATACAATTTGATATCGATTGTGCTGAGCAAGGGCAAATCGGGCATGCCATGGTGCAACATGCGATTCAGAAAAACACTCCATATGCCGTGGCGTTTGTGGACATGCGCATGCCACCAGGATGGGATGGGGTGGAAACCATCGACCAAATATGGAAAATAGATCCTCATTTGCAAATGGTCATTTGCACGGCATATTCGGATCATGATTGGGAACAAGTCCTCCAAAAACTTCCCAACCATGACCAATTACTCATTCTTCGCAAACCTTTTGAATCCATTGAAGTGAGACAGCTCGCCACATCACTGGCGAAGCGCTGGGTTCACCTCAATGACACGCGGCAGAAATTGAGCGAATTAGCGGCATTTCAGGAAGAACGTGCAACAGAAACTCAAGAAGCCATTCAGCAACTTGAGTGGGAAGCTCAACAGCGTCCTGAACAGTTGCGATGACCTTCAACAAGGATCTGCAAGTAGAACAGCAGGGGCTCAAACCTTTCACAGATGAATCGGATCGAACCAATAATCTTCGGCCCCTGTCAGGACGGATGATTCTCTTCCATCCTGGAGTTCTTCGATGAACGCAATATCTCCCACACCCGTTATCATTCACGCCATCGATGACGATGTCGATGACCTCGAACTCTTGCATTACCATCTGCAGAACATCCCTCAGTGGCCCATTGCCTTCCATCGTCATCAGAACCTTGAAGAAGCAATGGCATGCCTCGATGATCAACCACATGCTGTTTTGATCGTGGACTACTTTCTCGGACAGAAGACCGCACTCGATGTTCTACACCACTTACGAGATGAAGGATACGACCACCCCGTTATCATTCTGGCTGGAAGTGGGAATGAGTCCATTGCAGTCGATGTCATGAAAGCAGGTGCGGCCGATTATCTTTCAAAAAACTCACTCACCACCCTTGTGCTCCAGCAGGCAATCGGGCATGCCCTTGAAACCCATCAGTTGCGACAAACGGTCCGAGCCCACCAGAAGAAGAACGAAGTCGCTGACCAAGAATTGATTCGGCGCATGCGAAGCGAAAAAGAATTGGTCGAAGAAACACTCAACGGTTCATTAGAAGCCATGACCCAAGTGCTGTCATTGATGAATCCTGAAGTATTTAACCGTTCAACCAGAATCAAACGTTACGTCACGGCTATCGCCAGGCAAATGGGGCTTCCGGTTATCTGGCAATTTGAAATTGCTGCTCTCTTGTCCCAAATCGGCATGGTCACATTTCCACATGAATTATTGCGCAAAATCGCACGCAGCAAGGAATTGAGTCATCAGGAGACACAACTCTTTCATCAGTACCCTCAAATCGGTGCGGATATGATCAAAAAGATTCCGAGGATGGAGAAGGTTGCCGATATTATCGCATATCAAAATCATGTGTATCAGGGAGGAAGTCATGAGCAGCCCCAGTCCGTGACGCTTGATGCCATTCCACTGGGATCACGCATCCTCAAACTGGCCATTGATTTGGATAACTTGGAATCCTCAGGGCACAGTAAACAACGGGCTTTTCAGGAATTACAGCGTTGTGCACATCAATACGATCCCGTCGTCTTACAAGCCGTTCGGGAAGTGTCTAACACGATGCTGTCATACAAACCACTCGACGTCAGTATTCTCGATCTCAAACCGAATATGATGTTGGCCGACGACATTAGGGCCAAATCAGGAGCTATCGTGATTCCGAAAGGGCAACCGGTCACGTTCACTCTTCTGACACGCCTCCACAACTTCACACTCTTTCAACCCGTACAGGAACCAATCCGCGTGTTATCACCAGTAACCACGCTTCAAGAAGAACTTATTCTGGAAGGTACTACTCCGTAACTGTTCTCGCTCCCTCATTGCGGCATACTACCATCCATACCGAGCCTCATCGGGAGCCATCATGTCGAATTTTATCTTCGATCGGCCAACCGTCCAGTGTCGGACCTTGCGGTTTTTGTCCCATCGACTTTTACAACTTATCGACCGATAACAAAGAGCACATTGGCCTTGTGAGTTTAACCCTCTATGCCCTCATTTAACCTGAATCGAATCCTTCTGCTGTTCGTCGGATTTATCGTCTATGGATCTCTTTTTCCGTTTGATTTCACCTGGACCCCACGGGAAGCCTCCGTACTAGAGGCCCTGTCTCATATCGATTCTCACACCCCACGGTGGGGAGACATCATATCCAATGTTATCCTTTTTATCCCCTATGGATTCCTTGGTATGGCCGTGGCAACAGGCCAGCGAAGCATTTGGCCACGAGCTTCTGTTTTTTTGCTCGCTGGCGCAGGATTAGCCTTTGGCCTTCAAGGTGCACAAGTCTACCTACCAACGCGCGTCCCCAGTCTGGTTGATGCACTCTGCAATGTTCTCGGAATCTTCTTGGGAGCATTGCTGTGTCTCTCCCTACGAGCACTCCCTTGGCCGTCACTACCAACGTTTTCCAGGATAGACCACATCGCATTGGGACTAATGGCCGTATGGGTACTGGACAATCTGTGGCCCATGATCCCAGCTGTCGATTTCCAAACTCTCAGAGATGGACTCAAGCCTCTTATCATGCAACCTCCAATTTCTCTTTTTAAAATTGCCATGACGGCAATCAGCTGGATGCTCATTTATCACCTATGGGAATTTGTTCTGAAAAACCCACCCAGAATGATTTGGCAAATTGAATCTGTCGCGACTATGTTCGGCCTGGAGATCCTAATGGAATCCAACGCACTGCAATGGGAAGAAGTATTCGGTGCAATCTTGGCCCTCATGGTGTGGAACCTCGGAATTAACCAGGTTCGTCAAAGGAAAGAAATACTGGTCGTACTGTTGATATCCATCCTAGTATGGAACGGGCTATCCCCGTTCACCTGGCGTGATGTCCCTGTCTCTTTTTATTGGATGCCCTTTGGCATATCCATCATGGGTGAACCTCTGTATCAAATTTCCGTGATAATCGAGAAATGCTTCCTATATGGTTGCCTGGCTTGGCTGCTTATCGAGCGCAGGACGCATCTTTCTTGGGCTCTTGTGCTCTCTGTGGGCACCTTGATGTGTGTTGAATTTGCTCAACGATATGTGGTCGAACACACACCGGAAATTACGGACCCGCTGTTGGTATTCTTTCTGGTCTTA
>JAYWMS010000035.1:0-3267 GCA_035873215.1 Nitrospirota bacterium
CATCTTCCAATACCCTTCTATTCTCTTGAATCTACAATTAGAAGTTTCACAAAAGATTAATGTCTCACTCATTCACCAATCATAGTTCTCCCCCGCAACTCCAGGTCACTCCCTTAACACACTTTCCCAATCCACGAAACGCCCACCTCCACTGATGCTTCCCACGTAAGGTATGGTATAACCTTGAAGGATGAGATTATTTTCAGAAAAGGATGTATTCGATCCTAGGAGAAGGCATCAATGAATCTGGAAAAGCAACCCTCAGGAACGTTACGCTTTCAATTTATAAATTCTCATACTCACTATTTTCCACGACTTCCAGCCCGGGGCAATAATATTAAAACCATCCCGTTCCCTTGGATGAGACTGGTGTTGTTGTTATTCATTTCTATGTGGCATCTAGCTTCGTTTATACCAACCGCCTTGGGAATGGAAAAACACCAATTGGGACATTCCATCCCAGGTGTTCCCTTTCAAGTATTCATCGATAAGTGGACAGCTACGGAGAATGAATTGCATCTTGATGATCAACTAGCCAATGATGCCATCCACACCGTGGTGGAAGCATTTACGCATTTGATTCAACAACGATTGCAATACACACGATTTGATGAAGCTTTAACCAAGAACCTTCTCAAAAAAATCGTTATTGAGCCAATAGTATTGAACCGCGAAGGCAAGGAGTTTCCCTTCTTGGTCGCCAGAACCAAACAGAAGGGGAAGGTTAAATTATTAATTAACGCATCCCAGCTCCAACAAAACGAGTACCTCCACCACCCTGAAATACTCGCGCCGCGACTAGCCAAAGAATTCCAATGGGTGGTCAGTAAAGCCAACACGAGTGTCCGGCCTCGGCCCACTTCGGTGGAACGGGACCTCCGGCAAGCTCCCATCTTCCGCAATGCCGACATTAAACGCATGCCACCCGAAGAGCGGCAACACGCAGTACTCACACTCTTTAAAAATTATCTCTCCACGAGTGATGAGTATAAGAGTCTCGCCAATCAACCATACTATGAACAGGGCACCACAACGATTCTTGATCCGGATCACCCGTTTTCTACAGCACACTTTTATGAGGTCAAAATCCGCGAAGCCCTCCAATTAATCGTAGGCACTCCCTACTTCCATGAATATACCCCCAAAGCCGTTCGCAGCTTGTTAAACGGAAAGATCTGGAATGTCGCATTCGTCAAGATTGATTCGCGAGATTGGACGACACGGACCCGGGTTTTGCCAAAAGACAAGGCGGTGGAAGTGGGAGGAAACCGAAGGCGCATACAACCGGCGAAAGTTCTACTCAATTACCATCGTATCCTAGATGCGCAAGACCCCTTGTTTGCACACACGCGAGGGTTACCGATGGGCGCGCTCTCGGTGGAACAACTTGCACGTGTCATTGCTTGGGAAATACAAAATCAGATCACGGAAAAATCCATGCAAGGCCACGTTGCAGAGGATGAGAAATCCGCACGGGAATAGTCAGTGGGACGCTGTGAGTCCTCTCTTTTTTACTCTGCTCTAACCTCCTCATAGTTTGCCCCCCGAATAGTGAAACCAAATTGGCCAACTACTGCCATTCACAGCACAGAGTTACTTTAAAAGCAGGAAAATTTCAGAAACATTTTTAGGTTCAGAATAGGCAAAGTAAAGGAATAGTGGAGAAGCAGATATTGGCGGGGCTCGGGAAACGGATTGGAAGAAGTGAGAGAGCCCCTTACTTCGTGAATTCAGGACGGAGTTTTAAAAAGGTGTGCCAGACGTCTTCAATGCACTGCAACACAAGGAGCCACTGTTCGCAAGTGGTTGGTTTTTTAAAGCAAAAGCAGTTTCGTTCAGGGCCAAAGTTTTTGACAAGATCGCCCTGCTCAATGGATGTCGTCAATACAATTACCGGGATATTGGCAAGAATTCGACTTTGTTTAATTTCCTCCAGCAACTCTGCGCCAGTCATGCCTGGAAGGTTCAAGTTAAGAAAAATCAAATCTGGTGAAGGAGCATCAATATACGGATACTCTTGCTGAAGGTAGGCCATGGCCTGCTCTCCATCTTCAAGCTGTTCGATGTTGACTGTGATGATCTGACCAACCGTGAGTGCATCCTTAAGCGCATTCACTTCATCCGGATCTTCTTCGACCATCAGGATGTTGATTTCTCGTTGAATCACGACTTTAAAACTCCCTGGACCTTAGTATTGTTCAAGCTTAACAGACCCTTCTACCGATAGGAAAAGAACACCCTGTAATCCCATCGTCAGGTTAAGCGAAAAGATTGATACAAAAATGCAAGTTTTTCCCCCACTTGTCTGTTATAGCCTACCACCACGGAAACCACATCGTAGCCAGGCTGGCCTTGAAGCGCCACACATCCGAAAACCTATTAAAGAAAAAGGCAATACTTCATGGAAGCAAAACTCCTAGAGTCTATTCGAAATTGTAAGACGTTACCGGTTATTCCTGTATTGTCGATCCAAATTCTGTCAATGTGCCAAGATGAACGAGCTGATGCCCAGAAAATGGCGACCTTGATAGGGCATGATCCCGCTTTTGCAGCTAAACTCTTGAGTCTTTCCAATTCCGGGTTTTACGCACGAATTCCCCATAAGCTCACTAGCCTCACCCAAGCGGTCACCGTCATTGGTCGAGACGCCATCGCGGTGTTGGCCTTGAGTTTTTCGCTCTACCGCCATTTGCGTGGTGTAGAAGGGGGAGGGTTCGATCACCAACGATTCTGGAAACGGTCAATTTTGGCCAGCGTCGCTGGCCGATCCTTAGCCAAATGGACATCCCACCCGGAAGGGGAATTGGTGTTTCTTGGCGCCTTGTTACAAGACATAGGAATGCTCGCCCTCAGTCTCACGCTCAATAAAACATATCACGAGGTAGTCACGGCTGCGGCAGCCTCCCATCATCGATTGCAGGAACTGGAGCATGAACGCTTCGGATGCGATCATTCTGAGGTAGGTGCATGGTTGGCGAATGAATGGAAATTGCCTGATGTGTTTCAAGCGGTCATCCAAGGGAGTCATAACCCGGAAGGAATGGAGACCCTGGAAGAATTCATGCCCATGGTTAAACTTGTCGCGCTCTCCGGACGAGTGGCCGACATCTGGTGTCAACCGGATATCGAACAATCTGCCCAGGAGGCCGTTCAAGTTGCGAATGCCCTTTTGGGAGAAGGCGCAGAAATGTTGGATGCCATCCTCACAGGCGTCGCAGAGGGTCTACCAATCGCCTCGGCTTGGTTTGAGATGGATTTAGGCACCAC
>JAYWMS010000065.1:0-2089 GCA_035873215.1 Nitrospirota bacterium
CAGCTAAGTGTTCATCTTCGTCGTACCAGGCTTCTACACAGTACAACTCATTCAGTTCGTCATCGACGCGCCACATGGCTCCAATTTTCCAGCCTAATTCGGTGCACACAATTTTGAGCATCTTCAAAGTTGCTTCTCGTAAGGACGACGCACCGGCGAGTGAACTGGCGACCCCATATTGAATGCCAAGTCGTTTCTCCAGTTGTTTACGCTCTTCAATTTCTCCACCAAGCCCTTCATAGGTATTCAGGTAATCAAAAGCCAGTCCGGCAAAGGGGACGAGATAGGCAAAGATTTTGAGGAAATGGGCAATGTTAAAATGGTTATCGAACAAGGCCGTCGAACCAAACACCATATGAAGTTGGACGGCCACTTGAGGAATCACACTGATCAATATGGCATGAGAGAACGGTCCCGGTTGCTGTCGATAGAACCGCCAAAACACCGTCACCCCTCCAAAACCAAACAAAAGCAAAGGGACCACATCATAGGGACGTGTCACGAGGGATTCAGGATAGATGGTGTCCGGAAGTGTGGCACTGGTGGCGCAATATTTAATAATCCAAAACGCCATGACCCCAAACAGGGCACTCATCCCCAACACAAAACTGAGATTATCCTTCACATTTCTCTTGTTGGAGAAAAAAAACAGACTCAATCCGAGGATCAGAATCAACGCGGTGAAGACACGAGAAATTGCCCAAGTGAATGACACCAGATTCCGATTTTCGCCAATGGCTTCGATCAGCCGATCAGCAGCCAAGGTATGGAACACATCCATCGTACCAGCGCAAAAAAGTGCGACACCAATGATGAGCGTGGTCACATGTCGCTTCATCTTAAAATGAAGGAACGCCAAGAACAGGGTAAAGATTGCCGTGCAAAAGGCCGTCCACTCGAGAATGGTATGGGTAAAACTTCCAGAGAGCGTATGGAACATTCCATCAATACGCTCACCTGAAGCCAGGTCGTGGGTCATGGAGGACGAAGAGGTAACTTTGGCCGTTCCGAAATCAATACCAAAGACATTGAGCAGAACCGGAGCTAGACACACTCCTAAGACAGTCCACACGAACCATGCCGGGAGATGATGTGAAGTTGTTGGTATGGATTGGAGGGATGGCATGTGACGGTCTAAGCCCCTTCAACGAAGCATAGGCTGGGACTCGGATTCCATATTCTTATTTTCAGATTCGTTGGTCGCATCCTCGGGGACCTTCACCGTACACACTACTTCATTACCGATACCTCGATACTCCAAGGTGTCAAAACTCAAGGCTCGCGCCATGGCAATGCCCCGGCCATGGGAGGCAAACGCCAGGTCGGGGCTCATGTCTAGATACCGCTTCCAATCGAAACCAAGACCTTGATCGGTGATGATAAACTCTATCGCATCGGCACTCCGGTGAAACCGAATCGTGGCCTGCTTGTCCGCAAATTCTGGGAGTTGCAGGCGACGCGCAATTTCGGTCTCCCACTCCCCATCTTGTTGCAGCCGTGTTTTGTCGTCGAAAGATATTTGCAAGTTGCCATGCTCCACCGCGTTCACCAGCACGTCTAACAACCCCATGGCCACTCTATCCGGTTCGGGACAGGCATGAGCCAGTAACAGAGCCAGCGTTCTGGCTTCGTCCACCGTGTGAAAATGAAAGTGGGCTGAATCGAGACAACGAAAAATCTGAGATTGCTCATGCAACTCACGTTTAAGGGACTGGCCCTGGGTGAAGTCGCTCACCGCCGCCTGGACAATGGCGACTAAGACCTCTTTCGTATAGGGTTTGGTCAGGTAATAGAACGCACCAGCCTCGATACCCTCCCGAATCTCCTCAGGGGAGGCCGCCGCAGTTTGCATGATAATCGGAAGGGTGGTTAAGGACTCACAGGTTTTGACGTTGGCCAAAACTTCCATGCCATTCATCCTGGGCATCCTTCGATCCAATAGCACAGCCTGAAAGGGGGGCGGGTCTTGTTGTAACAACTTCCAGGCGTCCTCCCCGCATTCAGCGGTGACGGTCTGATACCCGGCTTCCTCAAGGTGCTCACCCAAGATTTCCAAATTCACGGGATCGTCATCAACGAGAAGCAAGGC
>JAYWMS010000070.1:0-2545 GCA_035873215.1 Nitrospirota bacterium
TTCATTGTATACGCTCCAATTCCCCGTGGGACAAGACTCAATCTTCATAGTTGGTTAGCGAATGAACGTCTCGGTGATCATACGAGGGGGACGAGAACCAAAGCAATTTGGAAAAAGAGAGGAGTTCCGTTCGACTTCTACCCAAATAGGTCTTGGGTTTTTCCGAAGTGTTGGAAGGTTTTCTGGGTGGCTTGGCGGCCACGGGAGGTGCGGTCGAGGTAGCCGGATTGGATGAGGAAGGGTTCGTAGACATCTTCGATGGTGGATTTTTCTTCTTGCACGGCGGCGGCAATGGCTTCCACGCCGACGGGTCCGCCACGAAATTTATCCAAAATCGTCCAGAGAATTTTTCGATCCATGTCATCGAAACCGGCTGCATCTACGCTAAGCCAGTCCAATGCCGCTTGGGCGACAGTTTGCGTGATCACCCCTTCCGCTTTGACCTCGGCATAATCGCGAACCCGTTTGATGAGCCGATTGGCGATACGTGGTGTGCCGCGTGAGCGGAGGCTGATTTCTTTGGCCCCATTTGGTTCGATCGCAATGTTGAGTAACCTTGCCGAACGCGTCAATATGATTTCTAGTTCTTCCGGAGTGTAAAAATCTAACCGGTAGACAATTCCAAATCGTTCACGAAGCGGAGAGGTGAGTGATCCGGCTTTGGTAGTGGCGCCCACCAATGTAAACGGAGGAAGGTCCAACTTCATGGTGCGTGTGGCAGGTCCCTGTCCAATCACCAGGTCAATTTGAAAATCTTCCATGGCAGGATACAGGGCTTCTTCGACGGCTGGAGGCAAGCGATGAATTTCGTCTATGAACAGGACATCGTGTGTCTGGAGATTGGTGAGAATCCCGGCGAGGTCCCCGGCGTGGTTTAACACGAGTCCTGAGGTTGAGTGGATGGTGCCGCCCATTTCTCTGGCGATGATATGGGCAATCGTAGTTTTGCCCAAACCGGGAGGACCATAGAAGATGGCATGGTCGAGCGGTTCCCCTCGGCGCTTAGCGGCTTCCATGCATACCAGAAGCGACTCTTTCATCTTCGGCTGACCGATGTAGTCCTCAAGCGTCTGGGGGCGTAATGATCCTTCGATTCCGTGCTCTTCTTCCAGAAGATGATGGTCGACGATTCGATCGGTCATTGTCGGTTGACTTTCAGCGGTGGGAGACAACAGGGCTTGACCAATTGCCAGTCAAGCCAGAAAATACCTGGTTGGAGATACGAGCGTGTCTAAGGCTCGATTCGGTCTTGCGTTAGGGAAGTTCAAACTCCACGTTGACGTCTCGGCCCAGGTAGTTTACTAAAAACCCTTTTTTTTCATAGTGAAGCATGGCGCCCATCACATTTTCATCGCCATAGTCTTCTTTCCCCAATAACTCGCGAATTTCTTGCGCGCTCTGACTGGTCAGGACTCGTCGGAAAATCCCTCGGGTCTTGTGGGCGAAACGATTGTTGACGAAAATTAAATCCACTTTTCCATCTGTGATGCGGACACCGGCCATGGCCCCTGTTGGCTTTGACTGATCCCAAAGAAGGATGAATACTCCTTCTTGTTCAACACGGACGCCGGGAATCTTACGGTTGACCAGTTCTTCGACGGCATCAATTTCGGAATCCCCCAATCTGATCCCATAGAGATAGACCTGTGTGCTGTCGATATCATCCGGGTTGTTGACGCTGTTGCGGGTCAAATCGTATTTCTTGGCAAGAACAGGACTCGTGATCAACGGTAGGATGAACAGTAGGGACAGGCAGAGTACTATTCGGCTTCTCACGTGCATGAAAACCTCCTTGCCAGTTTGCTTCTTTCGCAATCAGTCTTGATCGCAGAACTGGGGGTGCAGTCGATGATAATTGTCGATCGGATTTTAACTGACGGCATGATCCTGGTCAAATTCACTTGGCAGCTTTTGTCCATTAACACCGGTCAATTGTGAGGTTGCTTCGTACGTGATTTTCTCTATCTTCAAGGAAATGAGGGCTTGCCTGTGATTTCGGGGTCCTATGGTATACTGCATCCCTTCAACCTCAAACTTGGGTGAAAAGAATTTATGAGTGCGGTGATTCATATCAAGGGTGCCCGAGAACATAATCTGAAGAATTTGGATGTGGTGATTCCACGTGATCAGTGTGTGGTCATTACGGGTTTGAGCGGGTCAGGTAAATCTTCTCTTG
Organism: Nitrospirota bacterium; assembly: GCA_035873215.1. Taxonomy (GTDB): domain Bacteria; phylum Nitrospirota; class Nitrospiria; order Nitrospirales; family UBA8639; genus JAYWMS01. Next base: position 2,177 of record JAYWMS010000070.1, read on the forward strand.
CCTTTGATACCATTTATGCTGAGGGCCAACGCCGGTATGTGGAGTCCCTCTCAGCCTATGCGCGGCAGTTCCTCGAACAAATGGGAAAGCCCGATGTGGATGCGATTGAGGGGTTATCTCCTGCGATTTCCATCGAGCAAAAGAGTACCAGCCATAATCCTCGCTCAACCGTGGGTACGGTGACGGAGATCTACGATTATTTGCGCCTCCTCTTTGCGCGTGTCGGTCGACCGTTTTGCGTGAAGTGTGGGGAGCCCATTACCGCTCAGACTGTTCAGCAAATGGTTGACATGATCGGTGATCTGCCGGAAGGAGCGAAGTTTCAAATCCTGGCTCCCATCGTGCGTGGACGAAAAGGGGAATATAAAA